>JAKONR010000382.1 GCA_022701825.1 Hymenobacteraceae bacterium
TGAGCGGCCACCGCTTCGGCACCGCCGAAATCGAGAGCGCCATCAACGAAAGCGAGTACGTGGTGGAGAGCGCCGTAGTCGGCTACCCGCACGACGTGAAGGGCCAGGGCATCTACGCCTACGTCATTTGCAAAGACGGTGTGCCCGAGGGCGACCTCGACCGCCAGCGCGTAGAAGGCAGCATCATCGAAGCCGTGGTGGCCCAAATCGGGCGCATCGCCAAGCCCGATAAAATTCAGTTGGTGAGCGGCTTGCCCAAAACCCGCTCGGGCAAAATCATGCGCCGCATCCTGCGCAAAGTAGCCGAAGGCGAAACCTCGGCGCTGGGCGACACCACTACGTTGCTCGACCCGCTGGTGGTAGAAGAGATTGTGGCGGGTAAGAAGTAATTTGCTAGCGTTACCAAAACGCGGGCTGCTGAACTGGTTTCGGCAGCCCGCGTTTTAGCTTTACCAAATAACCTCCCGTGCTATGCAAACTGTAACGCTAACGCTAACGGCCCGTTTCGACGGCCAGCAAATTCTACTAGACGAGCCTTATCAGCTGGAGGCCAATACACCTTTGATGGTAATTATATTACCTAAGCCTGTGGATGAGCGAGCAGCCTGGCAGCAATTTGCCGGGCAGAACTTAGCCCGTGCCTACGAGGCGGAAGAGGCAGAATACACAGCAGCCGATTTGCAGGAGCCAAACCCGGGGTATCGTGCAAGCTAAGATTACATTGGTGGCCCTGCCGCAAGCCGATGGGAGGCCGAAGCCCCGGCCTGCGCTGGTGCTGTGCGAAATCCCGCCTTTTCAGGATGTGCTACTGGCCGGTATCAGCAGCCAGTTGCAGCAGGCCGTGGCGGGCTTCGACGAGGTTATTCACCTAAACGACGCAGATTTTTCGATTACGGGCTTACGAGTTGCATCTGTGGTGCGGTTAAGTTTTCTATCAGTACTACCTCGCGCCAGTATTCTCGGCACACTCAGAACCTTGCCGAATAATCGGCACCGGGCTACCATGGTACGGCTAAGTGATTATTTGCTTGGAAAAAGTATAACACAATGAAAAAGGTCCGGCTACCTAGCCGGACCTTTTTTTATTGAAAAACTTTAAAACCCTCACGAACCCGATTTAATCCGGTCGCTCTTCTTACCTCGGGTGAGCAGGAAAACCAGCCCGCCCGCGATGGCGGCCGTGGTAGCCAGCCGCAGCGCCAGGCCTTTGGGGTCGTGCTTCCAGTGGGCGCGGTAGCCTTTTTCGGCGAAGATGTTGGGCACGTGGCCGTGGGCTAGGTCGTCGATGATGCCTTCAACCACGCCCACGCGGTCGGCCAGCAGCAGGGGCAGCCAGTGGGCGTAGAGGTTTTCGCTGTACCGGAAGGCGAAGCGGCGAATGACGCCGCTGAGGCCGCTGGGCGGCACCGAGTTGCCGATAACGGCCGGCTGATTGGGCCGCTCGATGGAGTGCAGCGTTTCGATGTCGATGGGTTGCTGCGGGGGGCGCTCCCAGTCGTACTTTTTGGTAAACTCGCCGCATCGGTCGCGCATGGGGTAGGTTGGGTCGTTTTCGGGGTCGGCATCGATGCCCCAGCCGGGGATGTGCGAATGGTCTTGCGCGGTAGGTTGCATAGCAATAGGGGATTAGCGGCCGGAGTTAGGCATGATGAGCAGCGGCTTGATGCAGTTGTCGAGCTTCGCCGAAAACAGGCGGTAGCCGTCGGCAATGTCTTCGAGCGGAATGCGGTGGGTAATCAGCGCCTTGGGGTTGAGCACGCCGTTTTGCACATGCTCGATGAGGCGCGGCAGCAGGCGCTTCACCGAGGTTTGGTTGCCCCGAATGGTGAGGCCTTTGTTCATCGCATTGCCCATGGGCACGAGGTTATCGGTCGGCCCGTACACGCCCACGATGGACACCACGCCGCCCTTTTTCACCGCATTAATGGCCCAGTGCAGGGCCGTGGCCGAGCCGGCTTGCAGCAGCAATTTGCGGCCCGTGATGGTTTGTAGGGCGTTGCCGGCGGCCTCAGCGCCCACGGCGTCGATGCACACGTCGGCCCCCAGCCAGTCAGTTATCTTCTTGATAAACAGCACCGGGTCGTCCATGTCCTTCTCGAAGTTGTAGGCTTCGCAGTGGGCGTAGTTTTTAGCGAACTCCAGGCGGTAGTCTTCTTTATCAATGATGATGACGCGCCCAGCGCCAAACAGCCACGAGCAGCGCGCGGCCATAATGCCCACCGGCCCGGCCCCGAACACTACTACCGTGTCGCCGGGCTGAATGCCGCCCATTTCGGCGGCCTGGTAGCCGGTCGGCACCACGTCGGTGAGCAGCACGGCATCGTCGGGGTCCATGCCCTCCGGGATTACCGTGGGGCCGACGTTGGCGTAGGGCACGCGGGCGTATTCGGCCTGCCCGCCGTCGTGGCCGCCGGCGGTATGTGAGTAGCCAAAAATGGCCCCTACAGCCGTAGCCTCGGGATTCGATTCGTGGCAGTTGCCAAACATGCCCTGCTTGCAAAACACGCAGCGCCCGCAGGCCACGTTGAAGGGCACCAGCACGTGGTCGCCCACTTTTACCTTGGTTACGTCGGAGCCCACTTCCACCACCACGCCCGTGAATTCGTGGCCGAAGGTCATGCCCACGCGGGTGTCGGGCACGTTGCCATTGTAGAGGTGCAAATCGGAGCCGCAGATGCAGGAGCGCGTGACGCGCACGATGGCATCCTCGGGGTGCTTGAGGGCGGGCTCCGGCTTTTCGGAAACGCGGACCCGTTTGGGGCCGCGGTAGTTCATGGCGAGCATAGGCAGTATGGGGATAAGGAAAAGCGGAGAGGCTGGTCGCTCCTCAGTACTGCCTGGCGGTGGGGTAGTTGGGCGGGCGAAGCGGTAAAGCTGGCTATTTACGTGTTTCTAACCGGGAGAATCAGGGTAAATAACGCCGCGCCGTAGCTCGGACTTTGTAGTCCGAGCTACGGCGCAGCTCGCATCCCGCGTCTGGGTAGTCGGCCCCGAAAGCATAACCCGACGCCAGCTACCGCAGATGCGAGCTGCGCTCGCGCTCGGACTACAAAGTCCAAGCTACTGCTTGTCGCAAGGGCAGGCAGCCTTACTTTTGGCGCGGCTGCCTTTCTATTCGCCCTTTACATGAGCACAGATTCCCTCTTTCGCCTCGATGGCAAAATCGCGTTAGTTACCGGCTCCAACCGGGGCATTGGCCAGGGCATGGCCCTGGGCTTGGCCGAGGCCGGGGCCGACATCGTCGGCGTATCGGCCACGATGCCCGCCGACGGCGGCGAAACCGGCCGGCTGGTGCGGGCGCTGGGCCGCCAGTTTCACGCCTACCAGGCCGATTTCAGCCAGCGCGCCAGCGCCGATGCTTTCACTGAAAAGGTGCTGGCCGACTTCGAGCGCATCGACATCCTGGTGAATAACGCCGGCACCATCCGCCGTGCGCCCGCCGCCGAGCACCCCGACCAGGACTGGGACGACGTGCTGGCCATCAACCTCGATTCGCCTTTCCGCCTGGCCCGTGCCGTGGGCGGCCAGATGCTGAAGCAAGGCTCGGGCAAAATCATTTTCACCGCCTCGCTGCTCACCTTTCAGGGTGGCATCAACGTGCCCGGCTACGCGGCCAGCAAAGGCGCTATCGGCTCGGTTGTGAAGGCCTTGGCTAATGAGTGGGCCGGCAAAGGCGTGAACGTGAACGGCATCGCGCCCGGCTACATTGCCACCGACAACACCGAGGCCCTGCGCAACGACCCCGACCGCTCGGCCAGCATTTTGGGCCGCATCCCGGCCGGCCGCTGGGGCAACCCCGACGACTTTAAAGGCCCGGTCGTGTTCCTCGCCTCCGAAGCCGGCGCCTACGTGCACGGCACCATCCTCACCGTCGATGGCGGCTGGATGGGCCGCTAGGCCCAAAAAGCAATCTCTCACATTCCAAAAGCAGCCAGCCCGGCGCAGCCGGGCGTATCTGCGAAATCCGTTTAATCCGTTTGAATCTGCGGTTATGAATAGTCGTTTTGCCATTGGCCCGCGCGAGACCGCCGGCCTCAACACCGCCGGTTTGCGCGAGCATTTTCTCATCGAGAACATCTTCACGCCCGGCGCTATCGAGCTTACCTACACCCACTACGACCGCATGATAGTGGGCGGGGCCATGCCCACCACCGCTGGCCTGCCGCTGCCGAACCCCGGTAACTTGAAAGCCAATTTCTTCCTGGAGCGCCGCGAATTGGGCGCGCTCAACGTGGGCGGCGCGGGCCAGATAGTAGTGGATGGCACCACCTACGAGCTGGGTAATCAAGACTGCCTGTACGTGGGAAAGGGTTGCCAGGAAGTAGAGTTCAAGAGCCTGAATGCCGACCAGCCGGCCAAGTTTTACCTGCTTTCGGCCCCGGCGCACAAGGAGTACCCCACGGCCCGCCGCACGCAGGCCGAGGCTACGCCCGTAGAAATGGGCGCGCTGGAAACCGCCAATCAGCGCACCATCTACAAATACATTTTCAACGAGGGCCTGCCGAGCTGCCAGCTCGTGATGGGGCTGACCCAGCTCAAGTCGGGCTCGGTATGGAACACCATGCCCTCGCACGTGCACGACCGCCGCATGGAGACCTACCTCTACTTTAACATGAACGACGGCCAGCGGGTGCTGCACCTGCTGGGCGAGCCCCAGGAAACCCGCCCGCTGTGGGTGAGCAACGAGCAGGCCATTTTGTCGCCGCCGTGGTCGATACATACCGGCTGCGGCTCGGCGGCGTATGCCTTCATCTGGGGCATGGCGGGCGAGAATCTGGAATACACCGACATGGACGCGGTGGCGCTGGCCGACCTGCGGTAGGTTGTCAGGGGCGTATTTGGTACGGTCCAGTAAACGGCTGTCATGCTGAGCACAGCGAAGCATCTCGCCCGCACCATTTAGTTAGTGCACCACGCGAGATGCTTCCCTGCGGTCAGCATGACGGCCGTTTTTGGTTAGGTAGGCGGCGGTGTCGCTTACCTTTCGGCCTCGTTTATGATGTACTTGCCAAGGTTGGAAAATAGATTTCGCGCCGCTTGCCTGGTGCTGGGTAGCCTGCTACTAGGTAGCTCAGTGGCCCATAGCCAGCCCGCTACCCGGCCCGCCGCCGCGCGCCCGGCCGCCCTGGCCCGCACCACGGTGCAATACGCCAAAGGCTTCACCATTCAGTATTTGCCCGGCTATAAGCTCGTTACCATTCGGGGTGGGGCGGGCAAGGCGGCCCCGGCCACGCGCTACGCGCTGGTACCGCGGGGCCGGGCGCACCCGGCCGGCTTCGCGGCCAGCCAGGTCATTGAGACGCCCATTCGCAGCCTGGTGGGGCTGGCCTCGCTGCACGTGGCACTGGTCGATTTCTTGAATGCCGACGACGTGCTGGTGGGCTTGGGAAGTTTGCAATACGTGTCGGCCGCGCCGGTGCGGCAGCGCATCGCGCAGGGCAAAATCTTCGCCGTGGGCGACGGGCGCGAATTGAATAATGAATTGCTCATCGCCAAAAACCCCGACCTAGTGATGGCCACCGGCTGGCCGGGCGAGGGCCTCAGCAAGTACCAGACCATCGCGGCGGCCGGCATCCCGGTGCTGCTGAACTCGGAGTGGATTGAAACCACACCCCTGGGCCGGGCCGAATGGGTGAAGCTGATGGCCGCTTTGCTCGACAAGGAGGCGTTAGTTAACCAGAAATTCGACCAGATAGCCAAAGAATACCGACGCCTCGCCGCCCTGGCCGCCAAAGACCCCAGGCGCCCCCGCGTTATCCTCAACGTGCCCTTCAAAGACGTGTGGTACGTGCCCGAGGCGGGTAACTACATGACCACTTTCCTGCGCGACGCGGGCGCTACCTACCCCTGGGCCGGCCAGAAGGCGACTGGCAGCCTCCCTCTCTCGGTAGAGGCCGTGGCCCCGGTGGCCCTCACCGCCGACTACTGGCTGCAAACCGGCACCCTCTCGACCCGTAGCGCCCTGGCCGCCCAGGATGCCCGTTTCAGAGACTTCAAGCCCTACCAAACCGGCCAGCTCTACAACTACAACCGCCGCACCAACGCCCAGGGCTCCAACGACTACTGGGAATCGGGGGCGGTGCGGCCCGACCTCGTGCTCGGCGACCTCATCCAGATACTGCACCCGGCGCT
>JAKONR010000426.1 GCA_022701825.1 Hymenobacteraceae bacterium
CGTGGCGGCGGGCGGCGGCCACGGCCAGGCCGTAGTGTGGGGCGGCGGCCTGCGGGCGCAGGCTGAGGGCCAGCTGGTACTGGGCGGCGGCGGCATCGTAGCCGCCGCGCTGCACCAGCAGCAGGGCTTGGTTCAGGTAGTTCTGGTAGCTGGGGCCGGCTAGGCGCAGGCTGGTAATGGCCTGCTCGGGCTGCCCAATCTGAATTTCGAGCGCGGCGCGGTCCGAGAATATTTTGCGCAGCATGGGCCGCGCGCCGCCCAGCTTGATGGCGTAGTCGTAGTCCTGCAAGGCCTCCAGGGTTTCTTGGGCGCGGTGGTGCATGGCGGCGGCCCGGTAGAAGAGCTCGGCCGTAGGGTGGCGGTGCGCGGCCAGCGTGAAATTGACGGCCGCGCGGTGATAATAAGCGCGCTGCACGCGCTCGGTGGGCTCTTTTTCGGCGCGCAAAGCCAGTACGGTAGCCAGGTTATAAAAAGCCTCCCAACTAGCGGTGCTGGCGGCGGCTAGCTCGTAGATGCGCTGCTTTTCGGCCAGCAGCGGCGTAAGGGTGGCCGAGTAGCGCAATTCCTCGGGCGTGAGCGCTTCGATGTCGGCCTGCTTGGCTACCATCTTCTTGCTCAAGAGGTACACCTCCGAGTCGTAGCGCTTGGGCGCGGTGTAGGTGACGGCGATGGTGCCCCAACGCAGCACCGGGTAGATGTATTCTTCGAGGTAATCGAAGTAGCTGAGCTGGTGCAGCGCCTTTTCTTTCTGGGCGAAGGTGCCCCGCGTATCATTGATGATGGAGATAACCGAATCCTGCTGCGCGGGCTTGAGCACCGAGTTTTGCACTTGGTTCAGGAATAGCTCCCAGCTGTGGCGGTAGGCAATGGTGTCGAACTTGATATTCTCCACCTTATTGAGGTACGAAAAACCTTTCACCCGCTCCTTGTAGTAGTAGAGCAGCATCTTCACGCGTTTGCTGGCCAGGGCGGGCTGGTGCGCGTCGAGCGAATCGGGCGAGTGGCCCGCCGCGATGAGCACCCGCTGCGTATGCTGGTTGGCGTCAATCAGGTCTTCGAGCGCGGCGATATTGGTGCCCAGGTGCGAGCGGATAAACCACTTGCCCTGGTCGAAATACAGCGGCAGTAGGCGCGTGCCGCTCATCACGTTGCTGGCGTGCTCGGGCAGCAGGGCCAGGGCGCTATCCTCCAGCACCACGCGGCGGGCGGGGTCCGAGATGCCGCGCGCTACCAACGTTTCGGTGCTGGCGCGCAGCACTTTGCCGTGGGGCTTGGCTTCGCGCACCTGGCCGCGGGCCATTAGCTGGCCCGGCGAGTGGCGCGGCGTGTTGCGGATGGTGAAGCGGTCGCGGCTCACCAGCCGGCCCTTCACCGAGTCGTCGTAGGTGTAGTCGCCCTGGGCAAAGGAAATGCGGCCCACCGTGTCGAGGCGCAGGTCGTGGTCGTAGCGGTAAGTAAGCACCACCTCGTACACGGCACCTTTGTGCAGGTGGTTCGCGCTGGCCTTGGCGGTGGCCTCGAAGGGTACGGCGTCGCCCACGGCGGTGAGGGGCGCGGGCGCTACCTGCACCCGGCGCCCAGCCTCGGCCTGCCTGAGCATTTTGGGTAGGGGCGAGCAGGCAGCCGATAGCATCGGCAAGGCCAAAAGCCACCTTTTCAAGCCACTAGCCAAAAAATTAACCGAAAAAAAATGCGTTTTTCCTAACAAAATAATCGTCGTTTACGGCCGCCTCTACGTAGAAAGCTGCCAAGTCAACCAGGTTGGCCGGCGTCATAACGCAGAAAACCACGACTTAGTGGCTGCGTCGGGCATGGCCCGCCGAGGCTGCCGTTGTAACTTGGGCTGGCAAAGTTGCATTACCCTCTCCGAACTCGTCTATGAAACGCCTCACCGACTTTATCGAAACCCAATCGTTTGGGTTGTGCTCGGCGCTCGGACAGCGCTGGGGTTTTAGCACGCGTAGCGTGCGGCTTTCGTTCGTGTATGCCTCATTCTTCACCTTTGGCTCGCCCGTGGTGCTCTACTTTGCCGGCGTGTTCTGGATGAACATTCGCCACGCCATGCGCCAGCAGCGCAGCACCGTGTGGGACCTTTAGGATGATTATGAATTAAAAACTATGAGTTATGAATTATCTTGTTATACGAGATAATTCATAACTCATAGTTTTTAATTCATAATTGCGCGAAGCGCTTCTTGCCTTGCCCAAAATACGCCCACACTACGCTGCCTCGGTAGGTGCCCGGCCGCTCGCTAGCCAGTAGCCGGGGCTGGGCTAGCTTGCGCCGCCGCCGCCAGTAGCCCAGCCGCAGAAAGAAGTGCAGGTGCGCCCGACCCACCGCCCGCGCCTCCGGCCAGTTGCCGGCGGCCAGAAAGCGCAGGCCCGCCACCCAGTCGAGCAATACGCGCAAAATGAAAAAGCTGGCCAGCTCGCCGGGGGCGGCGTTCTTGAAAAGCAGCGCCAAGCCGTTGCGAAAGTTGAGGTAGGTTTTGTGGGGGTTGGCTTTGGGCAAGGTGCCGCCGCCCACGTGGTGCACCGTGCCGCCGCCGTGGTACCACACCTCGTAGCCCGCGTTTTGGGCGCGCCAGCAAAAGTCGATTTCCTCCATGTGGGCAAAAAAGGCGGGCTCGAAGCCGCCTACCGCGTGCCAGGCGCTGGCCCGCACCAGGCAGCACGCGCCGCTGGCCCAGGCCACGGGGCGCGGGTCGTTGTACTGGCCCGCGTCGGTTTCGAGGGTGTCAAACAGGCGGCCCCGGCAAAAGGGGTAGCCTAGCTCGTCGAGGTAGCCGCCGCCCGCCCCGGCGTACTCAAACAGCGTGGGGTTGTCGTAGGCCAGGATTTTGGGCTGCACGGCCGCGATGCGCGGCTGGGCCAGTAGAAGCGCGTAGAGCGGCGGCAGCCAGCCCGGCTGCACCGCCACATCGGAGTTGAGCAGCACGAAAAACGGGCTGTCGAGCCGGGCCAGCGCCTGGTTGTAGCCTTCGCAAAAGCCCAGGTTTTCGGTGAACAGCAGCAGCTCGACCCGCGGAAACTCGCGCTGAAGCAGTGCCCGCGAGTCGTCGGTCGAGGCATTGTCGGCCACCACCACCCGCGCCCCGGCCGCGTGCGCCAGCACGCCGGGCAAGAACTCGCGCAGAAAATGCGCGCCATTATAATTGAGAATCACAATGGCCACGTCGGACAAAGCCCCCGCGCTGCCCGCCAAAAAGCCGCCTGCGGCGGCTACTTCCGGGGCGGGCGGGCCAGCGGCTGGGGCAAGATTATCCACCAAAGCTGCTCAGGTCGAAGCCGGGAATATTGGGCAGCAGGCCACTGGTTTGGCGCTGCATTTCCTGCTTGGCCAGCTCGGCGGCGGCTTCCAGGGCTTTGTTGGCGGCGGCCACGAGTAGGTCGGGCAGCATGTCGCGGTCTTCGGGCGTGAGCAGCGAGGGGTCGATGTCGAGCTTCACGAGCTGGCGCTGGCCGTTGGCCGTGGCCTTTACCAAGCCGCCGCCGGCCTCACCGGTGGCCGTAATGTGTTGCAGCTGCGATTGGGCCTGCTGCATTTTTTCTTGCAGCTCTTTGGCCTTAGCCATCATGCCCATCATGTCGAATGCCATAGTAATAGGTGCTTTAATGCGCTAAAAACGCGGGTTTTGGGGTCTTTTATCGCGCCGCGCCGACGCGGCCGGGCTGTGTAGTAACCAGTAACTACCCAGCGGCGGCCAGGGTTCGCGGGCGGGGTGATGTGGGGTGGGGTAGGGCCACCAGACCGGCGGCACCGCTGCCTTGGGCCGGCAAAGGTAGCGCCGGCCTAAGGCAGCGCTAGCCGAGACAATAGGGCACTCCAGATTTTGGAAGGCTATTCTGAAATCTGGAGTGCGTGAGCTTGGCTGCAAGACTTATCCTGCTGGCTAGCAGAAGTATATAAATAAAAATATGCCTGGCACTGCTTTGGTATTTGGCAGTCCGCTGGCATTGCGATGTCAGCAGACCGAATAGCTACTGAATTTCTATATCGATTCGAGCATACTAAGCAAATTCTCTCTTTTTACGCTATCATTTTCCAAATCTGCCTACGGGCGCACGTTATGAAGAAAAATTACTTTAGCCAGCCGCAAAGCCGCACCCCCCGGGTGCTCGCAGGGGCCGGATTTTGCCTGCTGCTAGCCGCACCGGGTCTGGTGCAGGCTCAAATGTCGCCGGCTTACACGCTGCCCCTCAACGGCACCACACAGTATGCGGGCGTGGCCAACGCCTCGGCGCTGGAGTTTACGACCGGCACCGTGGAAATGTGGGTGAAGCCCAACTGGGTGGCGGGCTCGCTGGGCGGCGCCAACCCCTGCTTTGCCGCCGAGCGCACGCCGAGCGGCGGGGCTACGCGCTTTAGCCTCCACATCACCGATGGCCTCAACGCTATCGGCATCTGGAACAACGGCGTCTGGATGACGGCAGCCTACACTTTTACCCAGGGCCAGTGGTACCACGTGGCGGCGGTGATGACGACTGCCAACACGCAGTTTTATGTGAATGGCAGCCTCATTGGCACTACTACCAATGGGCTCAACTCCGGTATTACGGGCGTGAACCTGACGCTGGGGACCTCTAACCCGGCCGCTACGGCCGAGTACTTTAAGGGCGAGATTGACGAAGTGCGGGTGTGGAACACGGCCCGCACCGCTACCCAGATTTCAACCAATAAATCGACACCCATCGCCAACCCGGCCAGCACGGCGGGCCTGGTGGCGTATTACCCTATCGACCAAAACGCGACGGCGACTACTGTGCTGCCCAACTATTCGGCCAACAGCCTGAATGGCACGCTGTATAACTACCCCGTGGCGCCCACCATCACGGGCATCGTGCCGAGCCGCAACTACGTGAGCGCAGCGCGCAACAGCAACGTGGCCGTTACCTTCTCGGCGGCCATGGATGCCAGCTCGCCAGCCGCCCTGCGCGTGTTTGGGAGCCAGACGGGCCAGCGCGCGGGCACTGGCTCGGGCGGCGGCACCAGCACGCTAGTGTTCGACCCCACCAAAGACCTGAAAGCGGGCGAAGTGGCCTCCGTAACCGTGACCACGGCGGCCAAAAGCCAGGCTGGCGCGGCCCTGGTCAAGCCTTCGGTATCGCAGTTTACGGGGGCGGCCACGAGCGGCACGGCCACTTTTAAGGCGGCCAACAACGAAACGCAAACAGCCGAATACCGCTACGCTGGTGCCGTGGCCGACCTCAACGGCGACGGCAACCTGGACCTGGTGCAGCCCAACAGCGGCGCCGACCCCACTACTGCTGGCCCTACCTCCGGCGTAAACATCCGGCTGGGTAATGGTACCGGCCAGCTGGCCGCCCCGACTGCCAATGCCACTGTATCTACCGGGGCCTCGCCCGACAACGTGACGCTGGGCGACATCGACGGCGACGGCGACGTGGACATGCTCGTGTCGAACGGTGGCAACGGGCCGTACCCGATTTCGGTATTTAAAAACGACGGTAATGCCGTGTTTACGCCCGCTGCTAACGGGACCATCAATTCGGGGGGCTTCAACCGCTCGATGACGCTGGGCGACATCGACGGCGACGGCGACCTGGACTTGGTAACGACCAACGGCGACTACCTCTACGTGTTTGGGAACAACGGCAGCGGCACCTTCACGCAACTGGTCAACTACACCAACTCGGCGTCGTTTCAACCAGTGTATAACGCCGTGGAAAACGTGACGCTGGCCGACGTGGACAACGATGGCGACCTCGACGCGCTGGCTACGTTGCGCAACGCGGGCGTGGTGGGCGTGCGCCTCAACAACGGCGCGGGTACCTTCAGCGGCAGCACCAACGTGCAGGTCGGAACCTATGCGCGCGCGCTGGCCGTGGCCGACGTAGACGGCGATGGCGACCTCGACTTCGTGACGGCCAACAACAACGCAACCACGCCCCTGAGCCTGCGCCTCAACGATGGCAGCGGCAACTTTACGGCCCCGGCCACCGAGCCGGCGCTGCCGGTCAACTCGTATGGCTACAGCGTGCGCCTCGGCGACCTCGACGGCGACGGCGACGCTGACATCGCCGTAACGGCCTCGAACACCTACGCGCTGCTCAACAACGGCGCGGGCACGTTTGCGCGCCCGGCCAATGGTGGGGTAATCGCCACTGACCTCAGCAATTTGTGGCTGGCCGACTTCAACAATGACGGGGCGCTTGACGTGGCCGGCATGGACTACACGTTCATCAAAACCTACCTCAACCGGCAGGCGCCGGCCATCACCAGCTTTGCGGCTACCAGCGGCCCGGTGGGCGCGCAAGTGGTCGTGACGGGGGCCAACTTTGCCGATGCCAGCAGCGTGAAGTTCAACGGCGTAGCCGCTACGAGCTTCACCGTGAACTCGGCTACGCAAATTACCGTGACCGTACCGGCTGGGGCTACCACGGGCGCTATTTCGGTGGCTACGCCGGCGGGCACGGCCACCTCGGCCCAGTCCTTCACGGTGGCCGTGCCGCAGGATGTGGTTATCAGCAGCACCCAAACCCTAGACGGCACCTACCGCAATGTAACCATCACGGGCAATGGCAAGCTGACGCTGACGGGCACGCTCGACGTAACGGGCACCCTGACGGTGCAAAACGGCGGCCTGCTCAACATCAAAGGCTACCTCGTAACCGGTAGCAGCTTCGTGCTGGCCGATGGGGGCACGCTCAGCATCGGCGGTATTGGCGGTATTTCGGCCTCGGGCAATACGGGGGGCATCCGCACCACCATGCGCTCCTTCGCCTCCGATGCCAACTACATATACGGCAGCTACCAGCCCGGCGGCGAAACCGGCTCGGGCCTGCCCGCGCAGGTGCGCAGCCTGAGTGTGGTTGACCTCTACGGCGACAACCTGGCCTATCTCAAGCTGACCAACGACTTGGCCATCACGCAGGTACTGCGCCTCGACTATGACCTGGCCACCAATGGCAAAACCCTGACCCTGCTCTCGACGCCCACCGCCGGCTCGGCCCTGGTGCACAACAATGGCGGCGTGGTAGTGGGCACGGCCACCGTGCAGCGCGCCATCGACCCCACCCTGAACAGCGGCCTGGGCTACCGCCAGTTTAGCGCCCCGGTGGCCGGCACCACCGTGGCCGACCTGGCCACCAGCGGCTTCGCGCCCGTGGTGAACCCGGCCTACAACACGTCGGCCACGCCCACGGCCGAAACGCCCTTCCCCACCGTGTACGGCTACGACCAGAGCCGCCTGGCGCTGGCCAACAACCTGGGCGCCTTCGATAAAGGCTGGGCCTCGCCGGCCTCGCTGAGCGAAACGCTAACCGTGGGCAAAGGCTACACCGTGAACCTGCCCGCCAGCGAAGTCGTGGACTTCGTGGGCACGCTCAACAACGGGACCGTCAGCATGCCCCTGAGCCGCGCCGCCGATGCCACGGCCCCCGACGCGGGCTGGCAGCTGCTCGGCAACCCGTACCCCGCACCGCTCGACCTGAGCCTGGTGGCCCCGGCCGACCGCGCCAACCTCGACGCCGCCATGTACGTGAGCCAGAGCCTGGGCCAGTACAGCACCCAGTACCGCAGCTACGTCAACGGCCTCGGCACCGGCGCGGCCAACAGCCCCATCGTGCCCACCGGCCAGGGCTTCTTTGTGCGGGTGAGCGCCGGCCAGACCAGCGGCTCGTTTACCTTCCGCAACAGCCAGCGTCAGACCACCTTCGACGCCGGCACCACCCTGCAGCGCACCACCACCGCCGACCCCCGGCCGCAGGTGCACCTGGCGCTGCGCGGCGCCGGCGCGGCCAGCGACGCGGCCATCGTGTATTTTGAAACTGGCGCCACCGCCGGCCTCGATGCCCAGTACGACGCCGCCAAGCTGCCCAACAGCACTGGCCTCAACCTGAGCACGGCCAGCACCAGCGGCCAGGCCCTAGCCATCGACGGCCGGGCCCTGCCCACGGGCGCGCTCACCATTCCGCTGAACGTGTACGTGCCCACTACCGGCACCTACAGCCTGCACGCCGACCAGCTGCTGAACCTCAATGGCTTGCACCCGTACCTGCGCGACACCCAGCTCGGCACCCTCACCGACCTGGCCCAGCAGCCCAGCTACTCCTTCAGCCAGAATGCCGCCTTTTTGGGTGCCCGCTTCGAGCTGGTGCTGACGCCGGCGCAGCCGCTGGCCACCACCGCCGCCAGCCAGGCCCAGGTAGCGGTGTACCCCAACCCTGCCCGTACCGTGGCCTTCGTGGAGCTGCCCGCCGCGCTGGGCACCCAGCCGGTAGCCGCCACCCTGCTCGATAACCTGGGCCGCACCGTGCGCACCGCCACGCTGGCTGCCCAGGGTGCCCAGGCGCACCAGTTTGGCCTGGCCGGCCTGCCCGGCGGCGTGTACACGCTGCGCCTGCGCACCAGCGCCGGGGTAGTAGCCAAGCGCTTGGTAATCGAGTAAGTTTATTAGGGAAAGTATTTTAAAGCAGCTTATTATGTTTCGTTATCTTCTAGCTTTTTGGTTCGTGTTTGTGGCCCTGGCCAGCCAGGCGCAGCCCACCACGGGCGGGCCGGCGCCCACCACCCCGCCGCCAGCGGCCGTGCCGCTCGATGGTGGTGCCTCGCTGCTGCTGGCCGGCGGGGCGGCCTACGGCCTGCGCCGGTTGCGGCAGCTGCGCCGCCGCGCCTAGCCCGGCCGCAGCCTTAGTTTCGTGCCCACTTCGCCTTTGGCGGGGTGGGCATTTTTAGTAAGGGCGCGGCGAGCCATGCCTACTGAAATAAAAATAATCTAAGGCGCGGTGATAGCAGGCCTGGATAAGTAACTTTGGATAATGCAAAACAGGATTGTCTACTGCCGTGAGCAACAGTCTGCATAGCTGAAAAATCTTATTATGCTACTTAAAGTTTGAAAATTGCAACTTTGCGGTAGCTAGCTGTTTTACACAGCTTTTCAATAGCTTTTCCGTTAAGCTTGAATATAGCAAACCATCGCGGCCATCCGCGCCAAGTAGTCATTCGTAGTCCTCATGTTACCTTACTATTCCTTGCGTTGTGCTAGTTTCTCCGGCCTGGAAGCCAGCCGTTTTTGTGCTTCACCGGCCGCCGTTTGGCCGCCCAAAACCCCGCTTTTTCACCGCTTTTCTTCCCGTTCAAACCTGCGTGCGTGCTAGGCCTGCCCCCGGCGGGGGTAGGCAAGGGGCAGCCCGCTGCCTCGGGCGCGTGGCCCGGCGGCCCGCGCTGCGCGTAGCTTTTCGATTTGTTTTGTAAGGAAGTAAAAGATGAATGCCCCCTTTACCATATTTATTGTGGAAGACGACCCGTGGTACGGGCAGCTGCTGCACTACCACTTGTCGCTGAACCCCGAAGACACCGTGCGGCTGTGGACTTCGGGCCAGGAATGCCTCGACAATATGCACCTGCGGCCCGACGTGGTCACGATTGATTTTTCGCTGCCCGACATCAGCGGCGACAAGCTGCTGGCGCGCCTGCGCCAGCACTGGCCCGAGGTGCCGGTTATCGTTATCAGTGCCCAAAGCAAGATTGCCACGGCCGTGCAGCTGCTCAAGGCCGGCGCCACCGACTACCTGGTGAAGGACGACAACGCCAAGGATTTGCTTTGGAACGCCATTCAGCGGCTGCGCTTCACCAGCTCGCTACGCGAGCAGGTGAAGCGCCTCGAAGACCAGCTGCAAAACAAGTACGACTTTGGCAAAATCCTGAAGGGCCACAGCCCGGCTATCCAGCGCTTGTTTGGCCTGATGGAAAAAGCCGCCCAAACGCCCGTCAACGTGTCCATTACGGGCGAGACGGGCACGGGCAAGGAGCTGGTGGCCAAGGCCATCCACATGAAATCGGGCCGGCACCAAAAGCCGTTCGTGGCCGTGAATATGGCCGCCATTCCGGCCGAGCTGCTGGAAAGCGAGCTATTTGGGCACGAAAAAGGCGCCTTTACCGGCGCCGTGGCCCGCAAGATTGGCAAGTTTGAAGAAGCCAACGGCGGCACGCTGTTCTTGGACGAAATCGGGGACCTCAACCCCGCCATCCAGAGCAAGCTGCTGCGGGTGCTGCAAGAGCGCGAAATGCAGCGCGTGGGCGGCAACGAGCGCATCCGGCTCGACGTGCGCCTCATCACGGCCACCCACAAAAACCTTTCGGAAGAAGTGCGCGCCCACAACTTCCGCGAAGACTTGTACTACCGCGTTATCGGGCTGCCGCTGGTGCTGCCGCCCCTGCGCGAGCGCGGCTCCGACGTGCTGTTTCTGGCCAAGCACTTCGTGGATGAGTTTTGCCAGGAGTACCACAAGCCGCCCATCAGCCTCACGCCCGCCGCCCAGGACAAGCTGCAGGGCTACAACTACCCCGGCAACGTGCGCGAGCTCAAAACCATTATTGAGCTGGCCGCCGTGCTCAGCAATGGCCACGAGATAGGGCCGGCTGACATCATGTTTGCCCCGGCCGGGCGCGAGATGGGGTTTCTTGACTCGGGCAAAACCCTGCGCGAGTACACCCGCAGTATCGTGCGCCACTACCTCACCAAGTACCAGGACAACGTGCCGCTGGTGGCGCAGAAGCTCGACGTGGGCAAGTCCACGATTTACAAGATGATACAGGACGGCGAGATATAGCCGCCCGCCGCCTTTTCCTGCCGTTCTAGCCCTGCCCACTCATGCTGTCCGACGCTTCCGGCGAAGCCCTGACCGCGGCGCTGCGCGCGCGCGATGCCGAACTAGCGGCCCTGCGCCAGCAGCTGGCCGCCGCCCAGCTGGCCGCCACCAGCCCCCACCTCGGCGACCTGCCCAATTTCGTGGCCCAGATGCAGGGCCTGTTTGTGGGCGTGCTCACCACCAGCCCGTGCGGCCGGCTCACGTGGGCCAACTCGCCGCTGCGGGCGCGCTGCGGCCAGGCGCTGCCCGCGCTGCTGGGCCAGCCCCTGGCCCACCTGCTGGGCGGCCCCGCGCTGGCCGAGGCCAGCCAGGCGCGGCTGGCGGCGGGCCTGGCGGGCGGCGCGGCGTTTCAGCTCGACCTGCCCGACCCCTGCCCCGGCCACGCGGGTGGCTGGCTGCGGCTGCGCATGCAGCCCCTGCGCCGGCCCGCGCCGGCCGGGCCGCTGTTTGTGGGAATGCTGGAAGATATTTCGGAAGAAAAACGCGCCCTTTTGGCCCTGGCCGAAAGCGAGCAGCGCCACCGCGAGCTGGCCGCGCAGGTGCCGGGCGTGCTCTTTCGCTGGCGCAAAAACCACGACGGCACCTTTGCCCTGCTCTACGCCAGCCCCAAAATGCACGAGCTGTTTGGCGTGGTGCCGGGCGAAACCACCAGTTTCGTGCCCTTCATTCACCCCGACGACCGCGCCCGCTACCAGGCCTCGGTGGCCGCCGCCACGGCCGACGACAACACCGAGCCCTGGAACTTTGAGGGGCGGCTGCTGGTGCCGGGGCGCCCGCTCATCTGGTGGCGCGGCAATGCCTCCTTGTCGCACCGCGATGCGCGCGGCGCCGTGTACAGCGGCTTTATCGAGGATATTACCCTGCTCAAAAAAGCCCAGGAAACCGACCGCCGCCGCGCCCTGCGCCAGCAGTTGGCCATGACGGCCCTCGGCGACGGCACCTGGGAATACCACTGCGACAAGCACGCCGCCCGCTTCTCGCCCGAGCTGCTGGCCATGCTGGGCTACCCGCCCGCCGAGCAAATCGACACGTACCGCGGCCTCAGCGAAAGTACCCACCCCGACGACTTGCCCCTGCTGCTATGGCGCCTCGATAGGTACCTGGCGGGCCACACGCCCCTTTTCAGCAGCGAGCACCGCATGCGCTGCCACGATGGCGCCTACCGCTGGGTGCTGAGCCGGGGCCACATTACCGAGCGCGATGCCGAGGGCGAGCCCCTGCTGATAACGGGCCTCTCCATCGACATTTCGGCCAATAAAAAGGCCAGCGACGCCCTCATGGCCGCCGCCCTGCGCCTGTCGGCCACCATCGACAGCCTGCTGCGCGGCATCCTGCTGGTCGATGAGCACCAGCAGGTAGTGCAAACCAACCCGGCTTTTTGCCGCCTTTTTGGCTTTGAGGTGCCGCCCGAGCGGCTGGTGGGCCTGCCCGAGCTGGAGGTGACCCGGCAGGTAGGGCGCTATTTCAGCAGCGAGCACGATTTTGGGCAGCACGTGGCCGACACCGTGGCGCGCCGCCAGGCGTTTTTTGATGAGCTCGTGACCCTGCGCGACGGCCGCGTGCTGCAATGCTCCTTCGTGCCGGTGTGGCAGGAAGAGCGCAGCATTGGCCACCTCTGGAAGTTTGAGGACATCACCGAGCGCTACCAGGCCGAGCAAACCCTTAAGCGCCAAGAAGAAAAATACCGAAATATCATCGACAACATGCAGCTTGGGCTGGTCGAGATAGACTTGCACTACCGCGTGCTCTATGCCAACCGTAGCTACTGCCAGATAGTGGGCTACCCGGCCGAGGAGCTGCTGGGCCAGCCGCTGCACCCGCTCATTATGTCGGCCGCCGAGGTCGAGGTCCTGCGCGAGCGCATCAGCGACCGGCAGCGGGGCATTTCGGGCTCCTACGAGCTGGAAATCACCACCAAGCAGGGCGAGCGCAAGTGGCTGTTTGTGGGCGCCGCCCCGCTGCTCGACGAGCACAAGCAGCCCGTGGGCACCATCGGCATCAACCTCGACATCACGCGCCAAAAGCAGCTCGAGCGCAGCCTGCGCGAGGCCAAGCAGCAGGCCGAAAACTCGGCCCGCGCCAAGGAGCTGTTTCTGGCCAACATGAGCCACGAGATTCGCACGCCTATGAACGCCATTTTGGGCATGAGCCAGCTGCTGGCCCAAACCGCGCTGGCCCCGCGCCAAAGCAGCTACCTGCAAGCCATCAGCACCTCGGCCCAAAACCTGCTCGTCATCATCAACGACATTCTGGACATCTCGAAGCTCGACGCGGGTAAGATGGCCATCGAGCGGGTGGGCTTCAGCGTGGCCAGCCTCTGCGAGCAGGTCGAAAAAACCATGCGCTACAAGGCTGAGGAGAAAGGCCTGCGCTTCGTAACCAAGGTGAGCCCGCTCATTCCGCCGGTCGTGCTCGGCGACCCGCACCGCATCACCCAGATTTTACTGAATCTGGTCAGCAACTCACTGAAATTTACCGAGAAGGGCGACGTAACGGTGGAGAGTGAAGTAGCGGGTTACCTCAACGGGCAGGTCATCATTGCCTTTTCGGTGTGCGACACGGGCATGGGCATCGACCCGGCGTACCTCGACGCTATCTTCCACGAGTTCAGCCAGGAAGATACCTCCATTACCCGTAAGTTTGGCGGCACCGGGCTGGGTCTCAGCATCAGCCGCAGCCTGGCCCGGCTCATGGGCGGCGAAATCTACATCGAGAGCGAGAAGGGGCAGGGCACGAGCAGCCACTTTTGCCTGTTTTTGCCCATCGGCACGGCTCACGACCTGCCGCAGCGCGAGTCGGTGGCCATCACCAACCCCCAGGCGCTGCGCGGCAAGCGCGTGCTGCTGGTCGAAGACAATGCCTACAATCGCCTGCTGGCCAATACCTTCCTTAGTAATGCCCAGCTGCACGTGACGGAGGCCGAAAACGGCCAGGAGGCGATAGCGTGCGTGCGAGAGCAGGCGTTTGACCTTATTCTGATGGACGTGCAAATGCCCGTGCTCGACGGCTTTGAGGCCACCCGCTACCTGCGCCAGGAGCTGGGCCTGGCTACGCCCATCATCGCCCTCACGGCCTCGGCCATCACCGGCGAAAAGCAGAAATGCCTGGCCGCTGGCATGAACGACTACCTCACCAAGCCCTTTTTTGAGGATGAACTGCTGCGGCTGGTGCACGACTGGCTGCTGCGCCCCACGGCCCTCGCCGCAGCGGGCAAAGACGCGGTGCCCGCCGCCCGCCGCCCGCTACCCGCGCCGCCCGCCCTAGACCCAGACCCAAACCCAAACCTGGACTCGCGCCCCGGCCCACCCGCCGCGCTCTACAAGCTGGACATCCTGCTCGATACGGCGCGGGGCAACCAGCACTTCGTGGCGTCGATGCTAAAAACCTTTATCGACGCCACCTACCACGCGCTGCGCGACCTCGGCCACGCCCTGGAAGCCGGCAACCTGCCGGCGCTGCAAGCCACCGCCCACAAGCTGCGCCCCAGCCTGATGCACCTCCAGATTCAGCCCGCCGTTGCCCTCCTGGACCAGCTCGAAAACTGGGAAGGTGCCTTCAACTACGGCCAGCTACAGCCGCTGGTGCATGCCGCCGACCGCCTGCTGCGCCAAGTGCTGGCCGATATGCACGCCGAGCTTGAAGCGCGCCCCGGTCCTGGGGCCGATTAGCGGCCGGCCGCCGCAACGCGCCGCGCCAAAACCCAGCTTAGCTTACCGAAAGTGCCAGCCCGGTAGTCACGGGTGGGTGGCCGCGCTGCTGCTCATCCGGGAGGTTGGCGGCCGGGGGGTGGGCCAAATAGCCTTGCTAGGCGTGCTGAACGGCAAGCGCATTTTGTGCTCGGTACGGGGCGCGGTAGTAACTCCGGTAGTTGCGCGCCCGGCCCGGTTGAGGTGGTTGGCGCGCACCGGGCGCTGGTTGGCGAAGGCGCGCGGCGTGGAGGGCCGGGGCCGCGATAGGAAGCATCTGCTCCAGCAGCCTCGGAAACAGCGACACTCGCCGCGCCGTGGCATTGGGCGGCCGTAGCATCTTTGCACCACCTGCCTATGAAACAGTTCCTCAAACGTATTCCGTTGCTGGGCCCCCTGGCGCGGGCGCTGAAGCAACGGCTCTTCCCGGCCGAGGCCTTCACCACCTCCGAAGCCTACTGGCTGCACCGCTACGCGCAGGGCGGCAATTCCGGCGCGGGCTCTTACCACAACCTGGCCGAGTTTAAGGCTAACGTGCTCAACCAGTTCGTGGCCGAGCACGGCATCCAAACCGTGCTGGAACTGGGTTGCGGCGATGGCAACCAACTGCGCTACTTCCGCTTCCCGGCCTACACTGGCTTCGATATCAGCCCGGTAGCTATTGCGCAGTGTCAGGCCCTGTTTCAAGATGACCCTAGCAAGCATTTCTTCCACGTAGGGGAGGCCACTGGCCACCGGGCCGACCTGGCGCTGAGCCTCGACGTTATTTACCACCTCATCGAGGACGCTACCTACCACGCCTACATGCACCGCCTGTTCGCGGCCGCCACCTCGTTCGTCATCATCTACTCCTGCGATAGCGATGCCCCCCACAACTACGCCCCGCACGTCAGGCCCCGCAAATTCACTACCTGGGTGGCCCGCCACCGGCCCGATTTTCGCCTGCTCGCCCACATTCCCAACCAGTTCCCGCTGCAAGCAGGCACAGCCGACTCCTCGACCACCTCTTTCTCCGATTTTTTCATTTACCAGAGAAGCTGACTGCTGGCCCCGGTAGGCTTTTGGGGCGCGCAGACGAGTGAGGCAACAGCCTCAGCATCTGCTAGAAATGATTAGGCGAGAAGCTTCGCTCAAATTTATCGCAAATCGCCCGCACAGAACAGGGTAGTCTCGTTGTGCGGTGCGCAGGCGAGTCTTACGGGAGCAAGCCATTGGGCAGTGAGTGGGCAGTGAGTGGGCAGTAAACTAGAAAAAGCCGCGCCGGCTGCTGCATTGACGCAACAGCCGGCGCGGCGCACGTAAGCAAGAAAAAGCGGAGCAGGTAGAAATAGAAAAAGCCACTTCGAGACGAAGTGGCTTTTCATAATAAATTGCTGAGAAACAGCATTTAGTAGTCCGTAGGGGAATCGAACCCCTGTTGGTAGAATGAAAATCTACTGTCCTAACCCCTAGACGAACGGACCGGGTTATTGTAGTCTAGTAAGCGTAATAAAAAAGCAAAAGCCTTTTAGTAGTCCGTAGGGGAATCGAACCCCTGTTGGTAGAATGAAAATCTACTGTCCTAACCCCTAGACGAACGGACCATTTTCTGTTTTGGTGGTGCAAAGGTACGAGAACATAGCTTCAAAGCAAATACCGGACTTAATAAAAATGTCTGCTAGTGAAAAGCGCGCTGATTTTCAGCCGAAAAAAAACTGTAGGCACAGCCCACCTGTTGATGCGAGCAGGAGACCCAAGGACGGATAGGCGGTAAACTCGCCCCAACCCGTACCTTCGCCCCCATATTTCACTGAGGCCGTTCCGGCGGCCTGTTCTACTTCCATTTTTCCCAACACCATGGCAAAAATTAAAGTCGCCATTAATGGCTTCGGCCGCATTGGCCGCCTCACCTTCAAGTCGCTGCTCGGGCGCGACAACGTGGAGATTGTGGCTATCAACGA
>JAKONR010000429.1 GCA_022701825.1 Hymenobacteraceae bacterium
CGCCCACTCTACCCATACAAGTAGGCGCTTTGCGCTATCTACAGCCAGAGCCACCAGCTCTGAGCCAGGAGCAGTATATAAAGCAGCAGCAGCCAGGCCTCGAACAGGTAAGGGCGAACGTAACAGCTGCCCTGGCTGTCGGCTTTACACAGTGGCACGGATTTAAATCTAAGGTGGACTCTAAAGAAGTTGAGGCAATTCTTTTAAATGGAAAAGAGGTAACGTTCCGGCACAAGGGTAGCGGACAGACCTATCTGCCTGACGAAATAGTACCTGATTTCAAGGGACAATACGACGAAGCCAAAGTACGGGGACAGGCCCAGGAGGCTAGACAGCCTCAGCGGAGTACCCCTGCGAAAAGTAAAGACGAAGGGTATAGCAGGTAAAGTGCTTTGCGCGGGCCGCTACGCCGACTGTCCAGGGTATCAACTACGCTACCAGCCTCGGCTGAGTGATGTTTAACCATTATAAAATGAGCGTAATGGGCGGGATAACATTACTTCGCTTTTGGCAGGTTAGCAGCTAGTAGGTGAAGCGTACATCAAGCCTGGCGCAAGCAGGGGATTACCAAGTGAACCAGCAGAAAGCTTCCGACGCTGAAGCTTTCTGCTGGTTCACTTGGTAATCCCCTGTCCTGATAGCTGGTAATTCTAGGGGATGAGTATCTGGAGCAGGTGTTCGACCACTGAACTACCAGGTGCAGGTTGAGGTGGTCGGGTAAAAGTGGACAGAATAGGATCTTATCTTTCGATTGTCATGAAAGACAGCCCTCAACCTCTTAAACGCCGGCGTTATGACGCCGCCTTTCGGGCCGAGGCCCTGCGGCTAGCCGGTGAAAGCCGCTCGACGCAAGCCGCCGCTCGGGCCTTGAACATCAACGTTAAGCTGCTCTACAAGTGGCAAAAAGAAGCGCTCACGCCGGTGGCCGCCGCGCGGGGTGCGGAGTTGGACCCCGCCACAGCCGCTGAATTGCGCCAGTTGCGAGCCACCAACCGGCGGCAAGCGCAGGAGCTCGAAGTCTTAAAAAAAGCCATTGCCAGTTGCCTGCTGTAAGCGCAGGCTCTCGGTGACCGACAACCAATGAGCCGTTATCGCGTTATTGAAGCACAGCGGAGCCAGTACCCTGTGCGCTTGCTTTGCCAGGTGCTGGCGGTGCCGGCCAGCAGTTATTATGCGTGGCAACAAGCTCAAGAACAAGTAGATAGTGAGAAGGAACCTGCTTGGGAAGAGGCGCTGGTCAAGGTCTTCGGCCGACACCAGCGCCGCTACGGCACGCGCCGGCTGCAGGTCGCCTTGCGCCGCAAGGGCTACCGCGTCGGGCGCCAGCGCCTGCGCGGGGCCATGCGCCGACGAGGCCTGCACGCGTTGCAACCCAAGGCCTTCACGCCTCGCACCACCGACTCGACCCACGGGCTGCGCTGCGCGCCGAACCGCCTACTCAACCAGTTCAAGCCGACGCAAGCTAACCAGGTCTGGGTCAGTGATAGCACCTATCTGCCCCTGGCCAACGGGGACTGGGCCTACCTCTGCGCTTATCAGGATATGGTTAGCAAGCAGGTAGTGGGCTGGCACGTTATGGCCACGATGCCCGAAGAACTGATTACCAACGCCTTGCAGCGCAATTTTTGGGCCCAGCCGCCCACACCTGACTTGCTCGTGCACTCGGACCGCGGCGGGCAGTACTGCGGCAAGGTGTACTGCAAGCTACTCCACGACCACCACGCCCTACGCTCGCAGAGTCGGCGCGGCGACTGCTACGATAATGCCCAGTCGGAGAGCCTGTGGTCACGCCTCAAAACGGAGGTGCTCGAACTGCGCGAGCGGCCTGTTTTTGCCGACCTAGCCGATGCCCAAGCCAGCGTCGCTGACTATTTTGATTACTATAATCACGAGCGCCTGCACTCCAGCATTGACTATCAGACGCCCTATCATACTCACCAACAGCTTCTTCAACTTAACGCCCTAAACTGTCCAGCGTAACTAGACCAACCCATTACCACCCCGAACTCTCTCACTCAAGCAGACCACCTCAAGTTGCGCCAGCACTACCATGAGGGTATGGAAGGTCATTTGGGGGCACTGGGGCTAGTCGTCAATGCCTTAGTCCTGTGCAATACACCTTACTCGCAAAGGGTTTTGGAGCAGTGGCAACAAACGGAAGGAGAGTCTGCAGCCGCTGAGGTAGCGCGCCTTTCGCCCCTGTTGCATAAGCACATCAACATGCTGGGGCGCCACGATTTTACGCTACCGGACTGCATTACGGCCGGAGAGTTACGTCCCTTGCGCAGCCTTACTACTTGAGAAGAGCACCTGGCGCAAATTCCTTAGCGAAATTTTCTGTTCCAACTTTAGTGAGACCCCTTTTCCGGCCAGCCTAGATATATAGTACTCTAATTGAAAAGAGACAGCAGACCAGTTGGGAATTGACAGAGCATTTAGGCTTTTGAGCGCAGTGAGTTGCTGGTCACGCAGAGCTAGGCGCCGCCGCTAGATAAATATGCGGCTGCCGGAATAGTTGCTGCGAAATTCCTTAGGCGTGCAGCCTTTGCGCTTCTTGAAAGTGCGGTTGAAGTTCGACATGTTGTTGAAGCCGCACTTGTAGGCCACCTCCGTCACGCTCTGGGTAGTGTCGATGAGCAGGCGCGTGGCGTGGCCCAGCCGAATCTCGTTGAGGCTGTCGATGAAGGTGTTGCCAATGCGCTTCTTGATAAAGCGGCTAAACGAGGTTTCGGGCATATTGGCCACTTTGGCCACCTCGGCCAGCATGATGGGCCGGCCGTAGTGGGTGTTCATGTACTCAAACACCTTCTCGATGCGGCGGCTGTAGTGGTTGACCTGCCCGTGGTCGGACGAGGCATCCGAGAGCATGCGCATGTTGCGCGAGATGGACAAGTCGTGCAGGATGGAAAACAACTCCAGCACCGAGTCGAAGCCGTGCTTCTGCTCCAGTCCCAGCAGCCGGGGCAGTAGGCGCTCGATGGTGTCGCGAGCAAACAGAATGCCGCGCTGTGCCATCTCAAACATCGTTTTGATGAAGCTGAGCTGGTTGCGCCGCAGCAGCCGGTCCTCAAGCAAGTCCTTGTGAACCTGAATGGTAAGCTCGCGAATTTGCCCGCCCTGGCACTTGTGCGTAAACCAGGCGTGGCACAAGTTGGGGCCGACCAGCACCAGCTCTACCTCGTCGATTTCCTCTACATGGTCGCCCACGATGCGCTTGGCCCCCTTGGCGTGCAGGATGAGGTTGAGCTCATATTCCTCGTGGTAGTGCAGCGGGAAATCAAACTTTTCCTTCACCCGCGAAAACAGGGTAAAGCAGTCGCTCTGCGTGAGCGGCGTGATTTCGCGCATGATTTCCTCTTTCATAGCAATAGCCAACAGTTGAGAACTGCTAAAGATATCGCCCACTCGCAAAAATATACCACTGATTTTGCTTTTCAGCTACTGTATGTTTTGACTAATAATGACGCATAGCAGCATGCTTATTGACAAAGTCAGCCCGGCAGGTCGGCCTCGGCGGGCAAGACACTACCGCTAAATGCTAAAAAAGTATTAGCGGGCTCGCTTAGCCGGGTAGAACTTTGCGACCTCTTCCTCACCCTTCTCACCCCAGTATGAATTTCATGGTTTTTAGCCCCTACGAGCAGTCGCTCCTACTGGCTGGCGCAACTGAGCTGGCCCCCACTGCCGGCCCCGGCAGTGGGGCGCGCCCTTTTGTCTGCTGCCCAGCGCACCCGCTTGTATGAGGCTCCAGCTACTTGATTTTCTGCTGCTGGCGGCTTACCTACTAGTCACGGTGGGCATCGGCCTGTACTACCGCCGCCGGGCGCGTCAAGACAAAGACAGCTACATGCTGGGCGGGCGTACCCTGCCCTGGTATAAACTGGGGCTGAGCGATGCCTCCGACATGTTCGACATCAGCGGCACCATGTGGATGGTGAGCCTCTGCTTCACCTACGGCATGAAAAGCATCTGGATTCCCTGGCTCTGGCCGGTGTTCAACCAGGTGTTTCTGATGATGTACCTCTCGCGCTGGCTGCGCCGCTCGGGGGCCGCCACCGGGGCCGACTGGCTGGCCACCCGCTTCGGGCAGCGGGGGCCGGGCGTGTGGGCCTCGCACCAGGTCGTCATCGCGTTTGCGCTGCTGAGCTGCTTCGGCTTTCTGGCCTACGGCTTCGTGGGGCTGGGCAAGTTTATGGAGATTTTCATCCCCTGGAGCCTGGTAAAGAGCTACGTGCCCTTCGCGGTAGCCCCGCAGTACGTGCCGCACGTCTACGGCATCGTGTTCACGCTGTTTGCCATGTTTTATTCCATCTTGGGCGGCATGCACAGCATTGTGCTGGGCGACATTATCAAGTACTGCATCATGACGGTAGCCTGCGTGGCTATTGCCGTCATTGCCTACCTCCGACTGCGCGGGCACGAGCTGGCGGTGCCCGCCGGGTGGTTCAACCCGTTTTTTGGCTGGCGGCTGGGGCTCGACTGGAGCAAGCTCATCCCCGAGGTCAACAGCAAAATAGCCAGCGACGGCTACTCGCTGTTCGGGGTTTTCTTCATGATGATGGCCTTTAAAGGGGTTTTTGCCTCGCTGGCCGGCCCCGCGCCCAACTACGACATGCAGAAAATCCTGAGCACGCGCTCGCCCGAGGAGGCCAGCAAAATGAGCGGCTTCGTGTCGATTATCCTGCTGCCCATTCGCTACGCGCTCATCGTGGGGCTCACCATTCTGGGGCTGCTCTACTACCACCGGCTCAATCTGAAAGCGCCCGATGGCACCATCGACTTCGAGCGCATTTTGCCGCTCACCATCAACAACTTCCTGCCGGCCGGGCTGGTGGGGCTGGTACTCACGGGGCTGCTGGGCGCGTTTATGGGCACGTTTAGCGGCACCGTGAACGCGGCGCAGGCCTACATCGTCAACGACATCTACCTCAAGTACTTCGACCCGCACGCCAGCACCAGCCGCATTCTTTCGGTAACCTACGCGGTGGGGGTGGGCGTGGTAGCCATCGGGGTGGGGCTGGGCTTTCTGGCCAAGGATGTGAACACGGTACTCCAGTTCATCGTGTCGGCACTCTACGGCGGCTACATCGCGGCCAACGTGCTGAAGTGGCACTGGTGGCGCTTCAACGCCACGGGCTTTTTTGTGGGCATGAGCACGGGCATTGTGGCGGCGCTGGTGTTTGGCCTGCTGCTGCCGGTGGGCCACCTGCTGTACTGGTTTCCGCTGCTGTTTGCCATTTCCCTAGGGGGCTCTGTTGCGGGCACTTACCTGGCGCCGCCCACCGAGGCGGCGGTGCTGCACCGCTTCTACACCACGGTGCGGCCGTGGGGCTTTTGGGGGCCGGTGCTGGCCGCGGTGCAGGCCCAAGACCCGGCTTTTCGGCCCAACCGCAACTTCGGGCGCAATGCCGGCAACGTGGTGCTGGGCATCGTAGCGCAGCTCTGTCTCACCATCCTGCCCATGTACCTGCTGCTGGGGCAGCACCTGCCGCTGCTGGCCACGGTAGCCATCCTGATAGTGGTGGGCAGCATCCTGAAAAAAACCTGGTGGAACCGCCTGAGCGACGACTAAGTAGATGATTTTTAGACGTTAGACAGGAGCTAACGTTTGCTGCCTGCTTTCTCTTGTCTCCTATCTGAGGAAATACCACCGAATATCAATTGTAGTTTATTGTTCCTGAATATTTTACTAAGAGCTAGTCGCTAACCGCCAGAAGCTAGCAGTCTCCCGCCATGCCTACCGTGTTTGACCGCCGCCACCGCTTGCTGCACAGCCAGCAGCAGCACCTGCTTGCCCTGCCCAACCAGCCCGAGGAGCTCGGCAACGGCATTTTTA
>JAKONR010000438.1 GCA_022701825.1 Hymenobacteraceae bacterium
GCACGTGGTAGTAGTCGGCATCGGTGGGGTCGAGGGCCAGCGCCTGGTTGATGGCGGCCAGGGCCTCTTTGGGGCGGTGCTGCTGGCTCTGGGTTAGCGCCAGCGCGTAGAAGGCAAGGTCGTACTCGGGGGCGAGATGAATGGCTAATTCGGCCTCCTGCTGCGCCTCGGCGGGCTGGTCGAGGCGCAGCAGGCACAGCGCCAGCAGGGTGTGGGCCACGGGCTCGTGCGGGTCGCGGGTGAGCTGGCGGCGCAGCTCATCGGCGGCCAGGGCGGGGCGGTTTTGCTGCATCAGCAGCTGCACGCGGGGCAGCCAGGCGGTGGAGGTTTCGCTCACGGGGGAGGGTAGGATTAAAGTAAAATCAGGCGTCGAGCGAATCGATTTTTCGCCTCATTAAGTGCACGACTAGGTGGAATAAAAGCCCGCCGATGAGCAGCCCAACCATCTGCGGAATACTCAGCGACTGTGCGGCATTAAAAAGCCCTAGGTAATTGCCGCCCAGTATCAGCACTGGCAAAAGGAAAATGCTTAACACCCACAGTCTCAGCCGGCGCTGCCACACCTGGCGGCGTGAGCGCTGAAAAAGCGGGTCGTGGCGCGTGTGCCACTGGCTCTGCGGCTGGAAAAAAGCAAGCAGCAGCAGCGTCTGGAAGCCCTGCCAGCTGAGTACGCGGTGTCGGTCCCATTCGTAGCGCAGCTTTTGGTGCCTCTTTCTAAACCAGGCCGGCCACCATTGCCAGCGGCGCGCCTGCCGCAGTAGCGGTAGTAGCTCGGCGCTGGCCATCGGCTTTAGGCGCAGCGCCTCGGCCAGGTGGTGGGCGGCGGTGCGGTCTTCGGCCCTGGCGAGCAGCAGCTGGCCGCGCCGGTGGTGCAGCAAATAGCTAGCGGGCGCCACGCGCAGGGCCAGTTCAAAGTCGGTGTCGGCGGCGGCCAGCTGCCCGTTTTGTTCTTGCGCCATCGCGCGCCACAGCAGGCAGTCGGAGTGGCGCGCATTCAGGCGCAGGCCTTCCGTTGCGCTGGCAATGGCCTCGTCAGGGCTATGCAGCAAGTAGTGCAAATTTGCCAAAAAAGCAAAATAGCTGGCTTCGTTGGGGTTGAGCTGCAAGGCTTCCAGAATGGCCAGCTCCGCTGCCCCCAAGTAGCCCTGCTGCCCAAGCACCCTGGCCAATGCCGCGTGCACAAAAGCCGACTGCGGCGCGTGCTCGATGGCCGTGTGGGCCGCCGCAACCGCCTCGGCCAAGCGGCCCAACTGCCGCAAGGCTTCGATGCGCGCCAGTTGGGGCGACAGGGCGCCGGGAGTGGCAGCCAGCAGCTGCTCGGCCAGCCGCAGCGCCGCTTCGGGGCGGTGCAGGTGCAGCAACTGCCAGATGCCCGCTACGCTGGGGGCGGCCGAAGGGGCGGGTAGCGTGGACATGGCGCGCCGCGTTATGCGCCCGGCTTTTTCACCCCCAGATACACCAATATCTCGTCGTAGAGCCCGCCCTCGTTGGCGTACAGCGCGTAGTTGCGGGCCGTGGCAAACCACTCTTTGGTGCTGGGCTTCACTTGCTGCACGCCGTTCAGCAGGTCGTTTTGCTCGATGGGCAGCGGGCGGCCGGCGCGCATCGACTCGCGCAGGCGCACATCCACGGCGGCATCGACTACGGCCGTGAGGTCGGCCCCGCTGAGGCCGGCCGTGCGGGCCGCCACGGCGGCGGCGTTTACGCCAGGCGCCAGGGGCTTGCCTTTGAGTAAAATCTCCAGAATGCTGGCGCGGGCGGCCTCGTCGGGCGGCGTCACGAGCACGATTTTGTCGAAGCGGCCGGGGCGGCGAAAAGCCGGGTCGAGGTGCCAGGGCGCGTTGGTGGCGGCCATGATGAGCACGCCCTCATTGGAGGCCGAAACACCGTCCAATTCCTCCAAAAACTGGTTGATGACCGTGCGGCCGGCGCTCTGGCGCAGGTCGTGGCGATTAGCGGCCAGGGCATCGACCTCGTCAAAAAACAGCACGCACGGCGCCTGCGCCCGCGCTAGCTCGAAGAGCTGGTGCAGGTTTTTCTCGCTGTTGCCGAGCCACATATCCAGGATTTCGGCGATGCCCACGCTCAGGAAGCTCGCCTGCACCTCGCCGGCCGTGGCGCGGGCCAGGTAGGTTTTGCCGCAGCCGGGCGGGCCGTACAGCAGCAGGCCGCCGCCGCTGGCCTTGCCGTAGGCTTTGTAGAGGTCGGGAAAGTGCAGCGGATGAATGATTTTCAGCTTAATCTCTTCCTTCACCGCCTCCATGCCGCCCACATCGGCAAAGTTGATGCGCGGCTTTTCGAGGCCCAACAGGCTGGCTTGGTCGAGGCCTTTGGGCTCGTCGGGGCCGGGGCCGCCGGTGGCGCTGGCGGGCACGCGGCGCGGGGCGCTGGCTTGCAGCTCCTGGCCTAGCGCGGGGTCGGCGAGGCTGGCATCGAGGCGCAGGGCCTGGGCGTAGGCCTCGCGGGCGGCGTCGGGCTGCTGGGTGGCGTGCAGCAGGCGGGCGTGCAGCAGGTGCGCCGGCCCCGAGTCGTCATGTTGGGCCAGCAGCTCTTCTACCACCACAAAGGCGGCCGAGGTTTTGCCCAGCGCCAGGTAGGCTTCGGCCAGGCCGAGCTGCAAGGCGGAGTCGGTGGGGTGGTGGCGCAGGCCTTCGCGGTACAGGTCTTCGGCCTGCTGGTGCTGGCCGGCTTGGCGCAGCAGGCCACCCACGTGCTGGCGCAAGGGCAGGTTGTCGGGCGAAAACTGGAGGGCGTCAAGCAGCGGTTGCAGCGTAGCGTCGGGCATAAAATAAGAGGACAGGAATCGGCTGCGAAAGTACGGCGCGCCGCTAGCTATTCGGCTGGCTCAGGCGCAGTAGCGGGCCAAAATAGCGGTCCCGGCCTCGTCGCTCAGGCCGCTTATTTCCACTTTCTTAAATGGTGCGGTATGGCCGCTCAGCAGCTGCACGTCGCGCTTGGGCACGCCAAACACCCCGGCCAAAAAAGCCAGCAGTTCGGCATTGGCCTGGCCATCCTGGGGCGGGGCGGCCAGGCGCACCAGCCAGCGGCCGTCGGGGCCGGGCAGCAGCTGGCTGCGGCGGGCGTTGGGCTTGGCGTGCAGGTGCAATAGCATTGAAGCGAACTAGTAGTTGACAATCAGTAGCTAAGCAAAAAATAGAGCGCCTCTTCCAAAAATGACGACGTTATTTTTCTTCGCTCTTCAGCTTCGTCTGGCCTGCCGGGCACACGTCGAGCATCACGCAGCGCTGGCAGGCGGGGTTATGAAAATAGCAGCATTTCTGCCCGTGGTACATCAGCGCCTCGTGGTGGTCGTACACCTGCTGGGCGGTCCAGCCGGGCGGCAGCAGGGCGGCGAGCAGGGCGTGGGCCGGGCCTTCGCCCACCTTGGGCCCGATGAGGCCCAGGCGCTGGGCCACGCGGTGGTGGTGGCTATCGACGGGCATGGCGGGCAGCCGCAAGTTGCTGAAAAGCAGCGTGGCAGCACTGGTTTTGGGGCCCACACCCGTGATGCTTTCGAGCCAGGCCCGGGCCTCTGGGATGGGCCGCTCGGCCAGAAAGTCGAGCGAGCAGGGCGGCAGGTTCTCGTCGCCGCAGCGGCGGCTTATTTCGCGTAGCACCTCCTGGATGCGGGGCGCCTTTTGCTCGGGCCAGGTGCAGGCGCTCAGGGCACGCTGCACGTCGAGGGTGGGCGCGTCGCGCACGTCTTCCCAGGTCGGGAAAGTGGCCCGCAGCTGCTGGTAAGCGCGGTGCGAGTCGGCGTTTTTGGTGCGGTGCGAGAGCAGCGCGCTAATGAGCTCGCTCAGCGGGTCTTTGGTGCTGAAAAACAGAAACGGCGCGCCGTACTCGGCGCACAGCCGGTGGTGCGCCAGCAGCGCTAGTTCTTGAAGGGCAGCAAAATCGGCGGCAGCAAGGGCCGGAGTAGCGCGAGGGGTAGGCATAAGAAAAGGTACTGCAAACCAGTATCGCGGGTTCGCAGTACCTCACTCATTTACTCAGCGCCCGCTGTTATACAGGGCAATGGCCTGGCGTTGCGCCTCGGCCTGCTTGCCCTGGAAGATGAGCGGCACGATGAGCACCGGGATGGCGGCGTAGAATAGCGGCGAAATGCCGGGGTTGGCCGAAGGGCGCGTAGACTGCACCAGGCCGGCCACCAGTAGGCCGCCGCCCACCACGTAGGCCGCGATGCTGGATTGGCGATAGCGGCGGGCGTTGCTGAGGAGCTGCTGCGCGCCGGCATTTTCGGAGGTGGCGATGGCTAGGTTACGCAAAGTAAGGCTTTGCACCGGGCCGTTGTCTTTCGAGAAATACTCGGTTTTGGTGGTGCGGTAGCCGCCGTAGGGATTGCCGAAGCCGCCATAGGGGTAGCCGCCAAAGCCGCCGTAGCCAAAGCCGCCCATGCCCATGCCGTAGCCGTAGGGCGAGCTGGCGTAGGAGGTATTGTAGGTGGCGTAGAGGCTGATGCGGCCGGTTTTTTCGCGGCGCAGGGTGGCTTCGCGGTTCGAGTTGGGCAGCGTGGTGCGCACGTAGTGGCCGGTCTGGTCCTCGTAGAAGCCCACATCGGCGAGGTCGACGCGCTGCTGGCCGTCGAGCAGCAAGTGCGAGCGCCCAAAAAGCGGCGATTTCACCTCCACGTCGCGCACGCTGTACACCTGCCCATTCTTGAGGCCCACCTGAAAAAGGGCTGGCCGCGCGGGGCCGCTCATCACGTAGGGCCGGTTGAAGGGGCTGTTACCGGCCGGCGCGGGCGGCGGGGCCACGGGCTCGGCCACGGCGGCCGGCTGGCGCGCCGAGTCGGCCGCCGTGGCCGGCTGGCTGGGCACCGCCGCGGGCGCGCTAGCTGGCACCGTGCCGAGCTGCCGGGGCGCGGGTGTGGCGGGCCGGCCGGCGGGGGCCGGCAGGGTCGGCGCACCACCCAACTGCCGGGGAGCATCATCCTGGGCCAGCGCGGGCTGGCCGGCCACGCCCAGCCCCACCAGGGCCAAAGCGGCGATAAACACGGGTTTCATGCGAGCAAAGAAAAGCCAAACCAGCCAATGGTGGCTAGTGTGCCCGCAACGAGCCCAGCCCGCGCAAAGTGCCCGGGCTGCGAAATGCCGCCGCGCGCTATTTCAGCAGCTCTTCGAGCAGGTTGAGGCTGTCTACGAGGTCGTGGCCCGACTCAAAATCGAGCGGCTTGAGAATGTAGCCGCTCACGGCCAGGCCGGCGGCGGCGGCGCGCTCATGCTCCATGCCCGAGGTGGTGGTGATGTACACCGGAATGTCGCTCAGCTCGGGCGTGGCGCGCATCGCGGTCAGAAATTCGAGCCCGTTCATGCGCGGCATGTTCAGGTCGAGTAGGATGAGCTCGGGTAGGGGGGTGATGGCCTCCTTGCCAGCGCGGCCCAGCAGCAAGTCCAGCGCTTCTTCGCCGTTGAAGGCGGTGTGCAGGTGGTGCGGCACGTTGAATTTGGCGAAGGTCTTCTGCGCCATCATCGTGTCAAAAATATCGTCTTCTACCAATAAAACTGAACGCATAGTAATTAAAAAATAACCGTAAAAAAATAAAATGAACTTTAATTAAACGAAGCTAGCGAGTAAGCCGGGTTTCAAAATTGATGAAAGTCAGTTTTATAGCGAATAGGTGGTTTATACTTGCTGAGCAACAACTAGATACTATCCGATTTAGGCCAGGTAAAAACGAACGTGGCGCCTTGGCCCAGCGCCGACTCGACGTGGATGGTGCCCTGGCGGTCGTCGATGAGGCGCTTGACGATGCTGAGGCCGATGCCAGTGCTTTCGGCGGTGTGGCGGTCGCGCAGGGTTTGAAACAGCCGGAAGATGCGCTCGTGGTGCTCGGGCGCGATGCCGGGGCCGTTGTCCTGCACCCGAAACTCATAGTGGCGGCCGGCGTCGCGGCAGCTCAGGCGCAGGCGGCCGGTGCCGCCCGCGCCGTGGTACTTCACGGCGTTGCTGAAGAGATTGGTAAAAACCTGCTGCAAGCTCAGGCGGTCGGTGCGGAAGGCAGGCAGGCCGGGGGCCAGCTCCAGGGCAAAATCGGGCGGTACCACCAGGTCGGCCACGTCGCGGGCCAGCTGGGCCACGCTCACTTGCTCGCTGGGGTGCTCGGTGCGGCTGGCGCGGGCGTAGGCCAGCAGGCCGTTGATGAGGTCTTCGAGGCGGGCCAGGCGGCCCTTCATCTGGTCGAGGTAGGTGCGCAGGGCGGGCGAAAGCTCGTCGGCCTGCTCGTCTTCTATCCACTTCACGATGGAGCCCAGGCCGCGCAGCGGGGCCTTGAGGTCGTGTGAGGCCACGTAGGCAAACTGGTCAAGCTCCTGGTTGCGGCTTTCGAGCTTGCCAAAGGCGTCGTCCAGCGCCTGCGTCATTTGGTTGAGCAGCCGGGCCAGCGAGCTCAGCCGGTCGGCGCCCTCGTCCTGAATCTTGACCTTATAATCGCCCCGCACCACTTGCTGGGCCAGGTGCTCGATGCCCCGGATGCGCCGGGCCGTGTCGTGGTTGTTGCGCGTTAGTTCGAGGCGCAAGTGCTCGTTGGCCCGCAGCTCAGCCGAAATGCGGCCGAACAGCCACAGCACGATGGCGATTGCCAGCACCGCCGACAGCCCAATGGCCAGCGGGGCCAGCCGCTGAAACAGCTGCTGGCGCTGGTTGCGGCCCTTGAGCAGGCGCTCCTCATACTGCCGCAGGCGCAGCACCACGCCCTTAAACGTGCGCAGCGGCTGCTGCTCGCGCAGCAGCAGCGCCTGGGCCACTTCGGGCGAGGGGTCGTAGGTTTTGAATAATTCAAGCTCCTGCTCCTGGCCTTCGATGAGTTGGCGCAGCGTGTCGGCGCGCAGGCGCTGGTGGCGCTCGTCGGCCACGAGGTGCTGCAAGGCCACCGCCTTACGCTGCATCATGAGGCCATTGCGTTGGTAAAGGTCGAGGTAAAAAGGGTCGCCCACCAGCAGGTAGCTGCGCATGCCGGTTTGCGCGTCGCGGATGGCGATGCGCACATCGTCCGTTTGCTGCAGCACATCGTAGGAATGCTCGACCAACGCGGTGTAGCGGCTCAGCTGCCGAATGGCGACAAACGCCATGATGGACGTGGCCACCAGCGCCGACAGCGCGATGGCGAAGCCGAGTAAAATTTTGGTATTGAGTCGGAGCGCCAAGCAGGGGGAGGGAAAAGGATGGGAGAGCAACCAGGAAAAGAAGCACGCAAAATTTCAAGCCACCAGCACATACCCAGACGAAGGTAGAACGGCGGCTTCCTGAAATTATCATGTGCTCGCCGCCCTATTTTACTGCTGCCTACCTTCGTGGCCATGTACGCCGCCCGCCCCGCTCAGCCCGACCGCATCACCAGTCTGCACAACCCGCGCATCAAAGAAGTGCTGCGCCTGCAAGACAAGTCGGCCGAGCGCCGCCGCCAGGGCCTAACGCTGGTAGAAGGCTACCGCGAGCTGGCCAACGCCCGCCAGGCCGGCTGGCAGGTAGCTACGCTGCTGCTGTGCGCCGAGCTGGCTGGCGACGAAATCGCGCGCGAGCTAACCGCGCCCGCCCACCTCGTGCCGCGCCCCTACGAGCTGCTGCCCGTGAGCCCCGCCGTGTTTGCCAAGCTGGCCGTGCGCGAGCGCTCCGATGGGGTTTTGGCCTTGCTGCGCACGCCCAGCCGCACCCTGGCCGACCTGGAGCTGCCCAAAAACCCGCTCCTTATCGTGCTCGAAGCCGTGGAAAAGCCCGGCAACCTCGGCGCCATCCTGCGCACCGCCGACGCCGCGCCCGCCCACGCCGTGCTGGTGGGCGACGCGCGCACCGACCTCTATAACCCGAACGTGATTCGGGCCAGCCTGGGCGGCATTTTTACCGTGCCCACGGTGGCCGCACCCATGCCCGAAATCCTGGCTTTTCTGCGCGAAAAAGGTATTCGCACCTTCGCCGCCGCGCTGGCCGACGAGGCCAAAAGCTATACTGCCACCAGCTTTGCCGGCCCCACGGCGCTGGTGCTCGGCACCGAGGCCGACGGCCTCACGCCCGCCACCCGCGAGGCCTGCGACGAAACGGTTATCATCCCGATGCGCGGTGTGCTCGACTCGCTCAACGTGAGCGTAGCGGCGGCCGTGCTCACGTTTGAGGCCGTGCGGCAGCGCGGCTAGTACACGGTCAGCCCAAAGCCCAATTGCTGGGCCAGGCTCCGCATTTCGGCTACTTGGCTTTCGGCCACTACGCTCAGCGCGTGCGAGTCGCTGTCCAGCGTCAGCAGCACCAGCGCCAGCCCCAGCGGTTCCAAGGCTTCCTGCAACATGTCGAGGGCCTCGGGGCCAGTGCTAGCGCGCCCGGCAAATGCTTGCTCATCGAGCCGCTCGGCGCGGTTTTGCCTGGCTAGGGTTTCGTTAAGGCCGTAGGCGAGGTCGGTTATAGCGTCTTGCCAGTCAGCTTCCCACAGCAGTTCTTCACTCAGCAGCGCGTCGATGAGCGCCACCTCGCGCAGCTCCTGCGCCGGCAGCGCCCCCACTATACCGCGCTCCGCAAGCTCCTCAGCGTACTGTGCCTGGTAAGTGGCCGGGTCGCGAAGCACCAGCGCCAGCCGCTCGCCAACACGCTGCGCAGCCGCCGCATCATCAAGGGTAAAAAGCCGAACAAAAGAATTTAGAGAATCCATAAAAGCAAAGTAAAAGCCAAGCAAAGCAATTCTATAAAACAAAGAAAGGCTGCCTTTTGGCAGCCTTTCCCATCTCCTTCGCATAGCCAGCCTGCGCAGCAGGCGTATTCGCGAAATCCTAAAAATCCGTTTGAATCTGCGGTCTAGTCGGCCGTTTTGGCGTAGCGCAGGCGCTCGTTTTCGTCGAGCAGAATCTTGCGCATGCGCACCGATTTCGGCGTAACTTCCAGGTATTCATCCTTCTGGATGTATTCCATGGCTTCTTCCAGCGAGAACTGGCGCTTGGGCACGATTTTCACGTTGTCATCCGTACCCGAGGCACGCATGTTGGTCAGCTTCTTGCCTTTCTGGATGTTGACGGTCAGGTCATTGGGGCGGGTGTGCTCGCCAATTACCTGGCCACCGTACACTTCCTCGCCTGGGTCCACGAAGAACGAGCCCCGGTCTTGCAGCTTGTCGATGGTGTAGGCGGTGCCAGGGCCGGTTTCGAGCGAAATCAGCGAGCCCGAAATACGGCCCGGAATCGGGCCCTTGTGGGGCTCGTAGGCGGCAAAGCGGTGGTTCATGATGGCCTCGCCAGCGGTGGCGGTCAGCACGTTGTTACGCAGGCCGATGAGGCCGCGCGACGGGATGCTGAACTCCAGGTGCTGCAAGTCGCCCTTGGGCTCCATGATGGTCATTTCGCCTTTGCGCATGCTCACTAGCTCGATAACCTTGCCGGCGGTTTCCTCCGGCACGTCCACCACGAGCAGCTCCACGGGCTCCAGGCGGTTGCCTTTGTCGTCTTCTTTGAACAGCACCTGGGGCTGGCCCACTTGCAGCTCGTAGCCCTCGCGGCGCATCGTTTCGATGAGTACCGACAAGTGCAGAATACCGCGACCAAATACCAGGAAGGTGTCTTCCTTGTCGGTGGTTTGCACGCGCAGCGCCAGGTTTTTCTCGGTTTCTTTGAACAGGCGGTCGCGCAAGTGACGCGAAGTCACGAACTTACCTTCCTTGCCGAAGAACGGCGAGTTGTTGATGGTGAACAGCATGTTCATCGTCGGCTCGTCGATGCTGATGCGCTCGAGCTGCTCGGGATTGTCGGCGTCGGCCAGCGTATCGCCAATGTCGAAGCCTTCGATGCCCGAAACGGCGCAGATTTCGCCGCTGCTTACTTCGGCTACCTTGTTGCGGCCCAGGCCTTCAAACACGTGCAGCTCGCGGATTTTTACTTTCTTCACGCTGCCATCCGCCTTCATCAGGCTCATGTTAGCGCCTTCTTTCAGCGTGCCGCGGTGCACGCGGCCGATGGCGATGCGGCCCACGAACGACGAGTAGTCGAGCGAAGTTACCTGCATCTGGGGCGTACCGTCCAGCACCGGGGCGGGCGGAATTGAAGCCACTACCGCGTCGAGCAGCGGGATGATGTTGTCGGTCTTTTCTTTCCAATCCGTGCTCATCCAGCCTTGCTTGGAAGAGCCGTAAAGGGTCACGAAATCAAGTTGGTCTTCGTTGGCACCGAGGTTGAACATAAGGTCGAAAACCTGCTCGTGCACCTCGTCGGGGCGGCAGTTTTCCTTATCTACCTTGTTCACCACCACGATGGGTTTCAGGCCCAGGTCGAGGGCTTTGCCCAACACGAAGCGGGTCTGCGGCATGGCGCCTTCGAAGGCATCCACGAGCAGCAGCACGCCGTCGGCCATCTTCAACACGCGCTCTACCTCACCGCCGAAGTCGGCGTGACCAGGGGTGTCGATGATGTTGATTTTCACGCCATTGTAGCGTACCGATACGTTTTTGGATACGATGGTAATGCCGCGCTCGCGCTCC
>JAKONR010000514.1 GCA_022701825.1 Hymenobacteraceae bacterium
TGTACGACCTGCCCTTCGTGGGCGTGAAGGCCCCGCAGTTCTCCTTCACCCGCCTGCCCGGCGCCGACCCGGTGCTGCGCGTCGACATGGTGAGCACCGGCGAAGTAGGCTGCCTGGGCGACACCGCCGAGGAAGCCCTGCTGAAGTCGATGCTGAGCGTAGGCTACAAGATTCCGACCAAAACAGTGCTCATCTCGGGCGGCCCCATCACCTCGAAAGTGGCCCTGCTCAGCTCGGCCCAGCTGCTGGTGAAGAAGGGCTACCAGATTTTCGCCACCCAGGGCACGCACCGCTTCTTTGCCGAAAACAACGTGCCGAGCAGCCTGCTCTTCTGGCCCGACGACCACCAGGAGCCCAACGTGCTGACCTACTTGCGCGAGAAGAAAATCGACCTGGTCATCAACATCCCCAAAAACCTGTCGAAGGGCGAGCTGGACAACGACTATAAAATCCGCCGCACCGCCATCGACTTCGGCGTGCCGTTGCTCACCAATGCGCGCCTGGCTTCGAAGTTCATCCGGGCCTTCTGCTCGCTGGAGATGAAGGACTTGAAGATTAAGAGCTGGAACGAGTATAAGGCGATGCAGTAATTTAGAAGCGCGGACTCGGCTGAGTCCGCGCTTCTTTTTTTATGGTACTTATGCATTTATCCGCTACTACATTATTGGCGGCACTGTGCCTGATTGGCACTTGCGATTGCTCCTCTTCTTTCGATAGAGATAAGTGGGTTAGCAATACCGATGCAAATGACCAGCACAATCCTCGTGCAAAGATGGTAAATGATGTGATACAACATCATTTGAAGGTAGGCATGTCCCGTGCGGAAGTCCTGGCCTTACTTGGCAAGCCTTATTCAGATGGTATTCAACAACGATTACCAAAAGCCACGGTTTTGCCAGATTCTGTTTCGATTACATCATCCGATAATCTGAAGCCAGAGAATATAGATAAAGCACTCGCCAGGTTCAACGCATATTATCGTTCACACGCTCGACCTGATACACTCATGCTATACCCGGTCGGCTGGTCTATTATCGACCCTAATTTTCTTGCCGTTGAATTTAACGGAAAAGGAACAGTGCAGGCGTACTGGGTTGAGGAGCATTGAGCGAAATAAGCACGCGCACCTTCGCCCTACCGCACGGTTATTCCACCTCACCACACGGCTACCCCTGAAAAGGTGAAGCCCTCGGTACGGGAATACCAAGGGCTTCGAAGAAGTAGGTGGAGAGCACCTAACTTCTCGGTCAGATGAGCAAGAAACGTGCGGCGAAGGTACGGCGAAAAGCTGTCCTTCGTAAACCCATACCGCCAGCGCCTTCAACAGGTTTTCTGGTGGCAGCTGTTGCTAGAAGCGGCCAAAGTAGCGTTCGCTGCGGCGGCTCGGCTAGCGGGTGGCAAGGGGCGGGGCCGACGGGCCTCGCACCTTGTTTTTTAGTAGCTTATGGGTAATGCAACTACTCCCCGGCCGCCAGTCGCCGGGTGTGGTATGTGACTTGCAAGTCTTTGATGGCCGCCAACAGCTCGCCGCTGGCGGGGCCAGCTACCTCGGTACCGGGCACGATGGTGGGTATCGGCAGCAGGCGCACGGGGGCGGGCGGCGCGCCTAGGTCAGCTAGCCACTGCGTGAGCTGCTCGCCCGAGCTGAGGTACACGATTTTGCCCAGGCCCAGCCAGCCGTGGGCGGCGGCGCACATGGGGCAGTGCTCGCCGCTAGTGTAGAGCGTGGTGGCGGCGCGGTCGGCGGGGCTGAGGTGGGCCGCCGCCCACTGCGCTAGGGCCAGCTCGGGGTGGGCCAGGGCGTTGCACTCGTTCACGCGGTTGCGGGCTTCGGCCAGCACCTCACCACTGGCCCCGACCAGCAGCGAGCCGAAGGGCTCATCGCCGGCTGCCAGAGCTTCGGTGGCCAGGGCAAGGCAGCGGCGCAGGTACACTAAATCGACGGGAGTGAGGCTGGGGGGCATGGCGGCGCGCTAGGGCTGGGGGTGAAGAATGGCCTTGGGATTGCTGAACGTGGGGCGGCCGTTTTTGTAGCCCAGCAGCGGCTGGGCGATGGTGCGGATGGCCTCGACGGCGCTGCCGGCCTCCAGCAGCACGAAGGTGGCCGGGCCGCCCACGCGCAGGCCCGTTTGGCGGGCCAGCAGCCGGGCGGCGTGGGTGGTTATCATCTCATACGCGGCCCGGATTTCGGCGTCGGTGGCGAGCTGCGCGATGTTGGCGTACATATTGGCCAGGCGCACCAGCGAGGCGTCGCCGTAGGGCGTGAAGGCGTTGAGAATATTGTTGCTGGATAGCGTAGTAGTGATGCCCAGCTGCGCTAGCTCGTTGGCATTCACTACCCCGCGCGGGATGAGGTGGGTCTGCCCTTGGCCCATCATCAGCAGGTCGGTGGCGGGCAATACCGTGAGGGCGATGTCGGCCGCTTGCAGCAGCTGCACCAGCTCGGCGCGCTGGGCCGGGGGCATGGCGCTCAGCTTGTTGACGTGCCCGATGGACACGCGACCCTGGTAGCCGCGGCGGCGGGTTTCGGCGGCTATTTTGGGGATGCCCGACTGGCTTGGCTCCAGGTCAAAGTCGAGGTGAAAATCCACGTTGACGTTGAATTCCTCGGCCAGGTCAAAAATCAATTCCACGTGGCGGTCCGGGTCGGGGTCGGTGTAGGGACAACCACCCAATAGGTCGGCCCCTTGGTGCAGGGCTTGGCGCAGCAGGTCGTAAGTAGCCATCTCCTGGGTCAAGCCCTCTTGGGCAAAGGCGCACAGCTCGATGTCGATGGCGGCGGCGTAGGTTTCGCGCACGCGCCGCAGGGCGGCCAGCGAGCGCAGGCCGGCGCGGGGGTCGGTTTCGACGAAGGTGCGCAAGCCCATCGTGCCTTTTTTGATGGACATTTCGACTACCCGGCTGGCCCGCGCAAACACGTCGTCCTCGGTGAAATCGGCCTTGGCGTCTTTGGTTATGTTGGCGGCTTCCTCCTTGCCGTGCGCAGCCGAGCAGCGGTCGAGGATGCAGGCTTTGTCGAGGTGAATGTGGGTTTCGAAGAAGCCGGCGCACACAAACTGGTGCTCGGCATCGAGCACGGTGCAGGCCGGGGCCGTAATGCCGGGCTCCAGCAGCTGGATTTTACCGGCCACGATGCCGATGTCCACGCCGGCCGGGTGGTCGTCGAGGTGGGCGTTTTTAACGAGCAGGTCTAGCATTTTGGAGGAGAGGAAGGAAGCGAACCGCTAGGGCTGGCGGCTGCCGGAGCCGCCGCCGCACCGGCTCAAAAAGGGCGCGGCGCGGCCGGGTATGCAGTACGCGGGGGCGACCGGGGGCGTTGCTACCGCTGCGGGCCGGGGCGGCGGGTACCGGCATTGCAAGCCACCTTTGCAGGATGAAAAACTTCCTCTCCTTCGCCGACGCGGGCGATTATAAGGCGTTGTTGCGGCAAGCCCTGGAAATCAAGCAAAACCCTTACAGCTACCAGCACGTGGGCAAGAACAAAACCGTGGGCCTGATATTTTTCAACCCTAGCCTGCGCACCCGCCTCAGCAGCCTGAAAGCCGCCTACAACCTCGGCGCGCAAGCCTGGGTGCTGAATGCCGGGGCAGACTCGTGGACGCTCGAAATGGCCGACGGCGCCGTGATGAACGGCACCACCCAGGAGCACATCAAGGATGCCATCGCCGTGATGAGCCAGTACTGCGACGTGCTGGGCGTGCGAACGTTTCCGACACTCAAAGACAAAGAGGCCGACTACAGCGAGGAAGTGCTGAGCAAGATTCTGCAATACGCCACGGTGCCGGTTATCAGCCTCGAAAGCGCCACGCTGCACCCGTTGCAGTCGTTTGCCGACCTCATTACGGTAGCCGAAACTAAGAAAAAGGAGCGCGTGAAAGTGGTGCTGACCTGGGCTCCGCACGTGCGCGCGCTGCCGCAGTGCGTGCCCAACTCGTTTGCCGATTGGTTTTCGGAAATCGACTGGGTAGATTTTGTCATCACCCACCCCCACGGCTACGAGCTCGACCCCAAATTCACGAAGGGCGCCACCAT
>JAKONR010000452.1 GCA_022701825.1 Hymenobacteraceae bacterium
GACCAGACCGACCCGCGCTTTGTGCAGCTCGGCCAGACCCAGCGCAAGCTGCGCGACGACTCGCAGATTATCCAGGATTCGCTGTATGCGCTGGCCAAGAAGGAGCCGCGCATCCAGACCTTCGTGACCCGCGAGGTGAGCGAGATGAACGGCCGCATGGAGGAGTCGATGACCAACATCAAGCAGCGCGACGTGCCCCGCGCCACCACTACCCAGCAGCAGGCCATGACCAGCATGAATAACCTGGCCCTGATGCTATCCGATGCCTTGCAGCAGATGCAGAGCGAGATGCAGCAGATGAAAGGCCCCGCCAAACCCGGCAGCGGCCAGGGTAAGCCCGGCAAAAAAGGCAAGGGCGGCTCGCCCGGCATGGGCAGCCTCAGCAAGATGCAGCAGCAGCTCAACCAGCAGATTCAGCAACTTTCGCAAAGTGGCAAAAGCGGCCGCGCCCTCTCGCAGGAGCTCGCCAAGCTGGCCGGCCAGCAGCAGATGCTGCGCCAGGCCATGCAGCAGCTCGACCGCGGCCAGCCGGGCGGCGGCCAGCCCGGTGGCAAAGACGGCAAGGGCGGTAAGGAGGGCAAAGACGGTAAGGAGGGCAAAGACGGTAAGGACGGAAAAGAGGGCAAGGATGGCCAGGGCGGCGGCACCGGCGAAATGAAGAAGCTGATGGAGCAAACCGAAACCGACCTCGTGAACAAGCGCCTCACCGAGCAAACCATTCAGCGCCAGCAGCAAATCCTGACCCGTATGCTGGAAGCCGAAAAATCGGCCCGCGAGCGCGACCAAGACACCAAGCGCGAAGCCCAGACGGCGCAGTACCACGCGCCGGTTTTCCCGCCCGCCTTCGACAAATACAAGCCCGCCGCCAAAGACCAGCAAACCGACTTGCTGCGCCGGGCCCAGCCTACGTACACGCCCTACTATCAGCAAAAAATCAGCGACTATTTGCAAAAAAATAAGTAATTCAGCCGCAACATTCCGGCCGGCCGGGCGTAGGTAGCAAAATCAAAATACCAGGGTTTGGGCAGGGTCTTGCCGCAATGGTTAACAGCCACGGCTGGGCCCTGCCTGAATTTTGCAGGTGCTGCGCTACTTTTGCCACTCTTTACATTATCGTAGCGCTGCTTTTTCTATCCCTTCGCCGCTCCCTATGAAGCAGGTTAAAATTCAGATTCCGTCGCTCGTGGAAAATATCCGCGTTGTGGAAAGCTTCATTGATAACTCCAAGGACACGTTCCACATCGAGGACGATATCTACGGCAACATCATGGTGGCCGTCACGGAGGCGGTAAACAACGCCATTCGCCACGGCAATAAATTCGACAAAGACAAAAACGTGTATTTGTCGCTGTTTGTGAACGAGAACCAGCTCAAGTTCGAGATTGAGGACGAGGGCACGGGCTTCGACTACAACAACCTCGACGACCCCACGGCCCCCGAAAACCTCGAAAACCCTGGTGGGCGCGGCATCTTCCTCATTCGCCACCTGGCCGATGAGGTCGAGTTCAGCAAAGACGGCCGCCGCCTGGAGCTGACGTTTGCCCTTTCGCCCGGCGACGACGCCACCACCAGCCCCACGCCCGAAGCCGCCGCTGCATGAGCAACGTAGCCACCACTGGCGTGCGCTACTTCGAGGCGCCCGGCATCGAGTTTATTGTCGAAGACGTGCCGGCTTTCAGCCTGCACGATGCCGAAGACCTAGTGGCTTGGATTGAGCGCATCGCGGCGGTGCACGAGTACCGCATTGCGCAGCTCACGTTCATTTTCTGCACCGACGACTACCTGCACAAGCTCAACGTAGAATACCTCAACCACGACACGCTCACCGACATTATCACCTTCGATAATGCCGACGATGCGGAGGTGCTGGAAGGCGACATCTTTATCAGCGTCGAGCGCGTAGCCGACAACGCCAAAGACCTGGGCGTCAGCTTCCGCGACGAGCTGCACCGCGTCATGATTCACGGCGTGCTGCACTTGCTGGGCTACCACGACAAAGACCTGCTGAGCCAAACGGCTATGCGCCGCAAGGAGGATTACTGCCTGTCGCTGCGCACGTTTTAGCGGTATAGCGTGGGCTTTCAGCCCGCGGCTAGCAACGCATCAATTTGCGGACTAAAAGTCCGCGCTACTTCATTAAGTAGCGGGCCGTGCCGGCCCGCTTTTTTGCCGCTATGGCTGCTGGCCTGCCCGTCATCCCCGGCGAAATGCTGGACTACTACCTCAGCCAGGGCTACTACCGGATGCAGCAGGACCTGTTTACCTGCCGGTTTTTGCCCCGCGAGGGCCAGCTCAATACCGTGCATTGGCTGCGCCTCGTGCTGCCGCAGGTGCAGTACGGCCCCAAGCAGCGCCGCCTGCTGCGCCTGAATGAGCGGTTTTCGGTGTCGGTGAAGCCGCTTAGGCTTACTACCGAATATGAGGCGCTCTACGCCCGCTACCGCCAAAACCTGGATTTTGACACCTCAGCCTCGCTGGAAGCCCTGCTGCTGGATGGCGCCACGCACACGGTTTTCCGCACCGAAATCGTGGAGGTGCGCGACCAGGGCCAGCTCATTGCGGCCGGCATTCTGGATGCGGGCGCGGACAGTATCGCGGGCATCGTCAATTTTTACGACCCCGATTATCGCAAGCACAGCCTGGGCAAGTACCTGCTGCTGCTGAAAACCGAGTACGCCCGCCAGCAGCAAAAAGCTTACTATTACCCCGGCTACTTGGTGCACGGCGACCCGAAGTTTGACTATAAGCTATTTGCCTGCCAGGCCGCTACCGAGATGTTTGATGCGCTGAATAGCCGGTGGCTACCGTTTTCGTGGGCAGAGGTTGAGCGGCAGTCGGCGGCGATACTGGCCGATTGGTTGCGCGACGGGTAGCGCCAGCTGTATACTTGCGCTATGCTTCGCCTCGTCCGCACGACTTCTGAAAATGCCGATTTCTGCGCTCTGGTACAATTGCTCGACCGGGATTTGGCCGAGCGCGACGGGGCCGAACACGGCTTTTACGCGCAGTACAACAAGCTTGACCTTATCCGCCACGCGGTAGTAGCTTACCTCGACGACCAGCCCGCAGGCTGCGGCGCGTTCAAGGAGTTTGAGCCGGGTGCGGTCGAAATCAAGCGCATGTACGTGCGGCCCGAACGCCGCCAGCAGGGTGTGGCGCGGGCCGTGCTGGGCGAATTGGAAACGTGGGCCGCTGAGCTAGGCTACGCTATGGCCATGCTCGAAACCGGCAAGCGTCAGCCCGAGGCCATTGCTCTATACCAGCGCAGCGGCTACGCCCTCACACCCAATTATGGGCAGTACGTGGGCGTCGAAAACAGCGTGTGTATGCGGAAGCAGCTTGTAGGGTAAGCTTTAGCTTGCCACCATATACGGCGGTAGTTGGCTGAAATAGAAGTAATTTTGCAGCCCAAAATAGGCTTAGCGGCTGCGCCGCCGAACTATTTACGGCAAGCAAAAGCTTACGCTACTATGTTTCAGCAAGAAGAATACGACCTCATCGTAGTAGGCGCGGGCCA
>JAKONR010000490.1 GCA_022701825.1 Hymenobacteraceae bacterium
CTTTGCTTACGGCCGGCGCGGCCCAGGCCCAAACCAAAGTCAAAACCAAAAGCAAGTACGAAAACGGGGCCGAGATTAAAACCAAGGGCCAAGCCCCGGCCGTGACGCTCGACGGCCCCATCAAGCGGGTGGAGACGCTCTCGGGCATCGACATCTTCCCCAAGCCCAACTCTAACAGCGTGATGCTGAGCTTTACGCAGCAGTTTACCAAGCCTGGCACGCTGGTGATGACGGACTACAAAAACAAGGTCGTGTACCAGCAAGCGCTTGACCCACAAAACAACACCGGCGAGCCGGTGGACCTGGGCCATATTCAGGCCGGCACGTACCTGGTCGAGGCCAAAACCGGCAATTACGTATACTGGAAAAAGGTGCGGATTAAGTACCCTACGCGGAAGTCATAATCGGCTGTATCATACATAGCGCCGGTCATGCCCATCTGGCGTCCACGCAGGGAAGCATCTCTACCGCACCGTTTGGTTTGTATTCCAACGGTGCGGTAGAGATGCTTCCCTGCGTGGACGCCAGATGGGCATGACAACCGTTTTTGGGCCCTACTTCAACGCCAACCTGCCCAATGCTACTTTTGCTCTCCTCATGAAAATCCTCGTCCTGCTTTGCTCGCTACTTGCCCTCACCAGCTTCGGCCCCAAGCCTAAGCTGACGTCGGTGAAGGTGGCGCCCGGCCTCACGGTGGGTGTGCCGCAGGGCTTCACGCCCCTGCCCGACGAAGGCATTGCCGTCAAGTTTCCGTCGCCGCGCAAGCCGCTGGCCGTGTACAGCAGCCCCAATACTAAGGCCGACTACAGCGTGGCCGTGCGGCCCACCATGTTCGGGCCCGACTACAACGTGCTGCTACCCATGTACAAAGCTAGCGTGCAGCGGCTCTATACCAAGGTAGAGTTTCTAACCCAGGAAGTGCGCAAGGTGAACGGCCGTGAGTTTGTGGCGCTGGAATTCGTGTCGACGATGGTCGATAGCCGCCGCGGCACAAACGCGCTAGCGGCCATCCGCAAGTACGAGTACATCCAATACACCGTGCAGGGCGAGCAGCTCTATATTTTCGCCTTTTCGGCTCCGGCCGAAGAGCAGGCGCAGTGGCGGCCAGTGGCGCTGGCCGTGCAAAGCAGCATTAGTTTGAAGTAGTTACGTTCTTAGTGAACGCCAGCCATGCTGACCGACGAGTATTTCATGCGCCAGGCCCTCGCCGAGGCCCGGCAGGCGCTCGCTGAGGGCGAAATACCCATCGGCGCGGTGGTGGTGATGGATAATACAATTATCGGCCGGGGCCACAACCAAACCGAGCGCCTGCGCGACGTAACGGCCCACGCCGAAATGCTGGCTTTGTCGGCAGCGGCCAATTTTGTGGGTAATAAATACTTATCGGCCTGCACCTTGTACGTCACCGTCGAGCCCTGCGTGATGTGCGCCGGGGCCAGCGCCTGGGCGCAACTCGGGGCCGTAGTATTCGGGGCCAGTGAGCCCAAAACCGGCTACCGCCGCCACGCGCTGGGGCTACTGCACCCGCGCACGCAGGTGCGGGCGGGCGTGTGCGCCGACGACTGCTCGGCGCTCATGCAGGCGTTTTTTCGGGACAAGCGAAAAGTGTAGGGTAAGCTTTAGCTTGCCGTAAGTTCGCAGCGCAAAAGGCAAGCTAAAGCTTACCCTACACAACCCCCGGCCCCGGTTGGGGGTTATATCACCGCCTACCCATTTTTTCACTTTAACGCATTCGCATCATGGCTTTCGAACTGCCTAAACTGCCGTATTCTTACGACGCGCTCGAACCTACTTTCGACGCCCAAACCCAGGAAATCCACCACACCAAGCACCATCAGGCTTACGTCACCAACCTCAACGCCGCCATCGCGGGCACCGAGTTTGAGAACCAGAGCCTGGAAGACATCCTCCAAAATATCGCCAAGGCTACCCCCGCCATCCGCAACAACGGCGGCGGCCACTGGAACCACTCGCTATGGTGGACCATCCTGAGCCCCAACGGCGGCGGCCAGCCCACCGGCGAGGTAGCCAGCAAGATTGACGAGGCCTTCGGCTCGTTCGATAAGTTCAAGGAGGAATTCACCAAAGCCGCCACCACGCGCTTCGGCTCGGGCTGGGCGTGGCTGTGCAAGCAGCACGACGGCTCGCTGCAAATCTGCTCGACCCCGAACCAGGACAACCCGCTGATGCCCGACGCCGGCTGCAAAGGCACCCCCATCCTGGGCCTCGACGTGTGGGAGCACGCCTACTACCTCAAGTACCAGAACCGCCGCCCCGACTACATCGCGGCTTTCTTCAACCTCATCAACTGGGAAGAAGTAAACAAGCGCTACGCGGCGGCCTAAGTGGTAGCGTCTAGCTTTCTAAGAAGCCCACCGGCCCCGCGCCGGTGGGCTTTTTGCTGGCCCACCCGCTGGCAAAAAGACTCATTTCTGGGTTGGCAAGCGCACAAAAACCGTCATGCTCATCTGGCGTCCACGCAGTGAAGCATCTCTACCGCACCGTTTGGGTTCGTCCAACGATGCGGTAGAGATGCTTCACTGCGTGGACGCCAGATGAGCATGACAGACGTTAACCAATTCAGAAACTGATTTAACCCTTTCAAAAAGAGCCCTCAGCCGCTCGGCGCGCCTGCTGCTCCCCGGTGTTTCTGGTAGGTTAACTTGTATCTTTAACAGCAAAAGCTACTTCCTACCCTTTTACTTGTGCCAGCATGAGCATCAAGCTGCGTCTTACTATTCTGAGCTTCCTCCAGTTTTTTATCTGGGGCGCGTGGCTGATAACGATTGGGGCCTACTGGTTTCAGACCAAGCAATGGTCGGGGGCGCAGTTCGGCGCCATTTTCTCAACTATGGGCATCGCGTCCATCTTCATGCCCTCGCTCATGGGCATCGTGGCCGATAAGTGGGTGAACGCCGAAAAGCTCTACGGCGTGCTGCACATTTGCGGTGGTATCACGCTGCTTACTATTCCGTTAGTCACGGACCCTGGCATGTTCTTCTGGGTTATCCTGCTGAACATGATTTTCTACATGCCCACGCTGGCGCTGTCGATTGCCGTGTCGTACTCGGCCCTCAAAAGCCAGGGCCTCGACGTGGTGAAGGACTACCCGCCCATTCGGGTGTGGGGCACGGTGGGCTTCATCGCGGCCATGTGGACGGTTACGTTCCTGGGCTTCGAGAAGTCGGCCAACCAGTTTTACGTAGCTGCCGGGGCGGCGCTACTGCTGGGTTTCTACTCGTTTACCTTGCCCGCCTGCCCGCCGCCCTCCCAGGGCGCGTCGAGCCGCTCGCTGGTCGATGCGCTGGGCCTCAAGTCGTTTGCCCTACTGCGCGACCGCAAGCTGGCGACTTTCTTCGTGTTTGCGCTGCTACTCGGGGCCGCCTTGCAGCTCACCAACGCCTACGGCGATACCTTCCTGCACGACTTCGACAAAGTGCCCGCCTACCGCGACACACTCTCGGTAAAGCACCCCGCCTTTATCATGTCGATTTCGCAGATTTCGGAAACGCTGTTCATCCTCGCTATCCCATTCTTTCTGCGGCGCTTTGGTATCAAGCAGGTGATGCTATTCAGCATGATTGCCTGGGTGTTGCGCTTTGGCCTGCTGGCCTACAGCAATCCCGCCGATGGTCTTTGGATGATTATTATGTCGTGCATCGTCTACGGCATGGCTTTTGATTTTTTCAACATCTCGGGCTCGCTCTTTGTCGAAACTCAAACGCAGCCCAGCATCCGGGCCAGCGCGCAGGGCTTGTTTATGATGATGACCAACGGCTTTGGGGCCGTGATGGGCAGTTCTATCAGCGGCCTCGTTATCCAGAACTACTTCACCGACGCCGCCGGCAACAAGGACTGGCACGGCATCTGGCTGGCGTTTGCGGCCTACGCGCTCGTTATTGCGGTGCTGTTCGTGTTCATCTTCAAGCACAAGCACGACCCACTGAAAGCCGAGAACGACTACCCCGAACCCGTATTTGCGGCCGAGCAAGCGTAGGTCAGCCGCGAGGCGTTATATCGGCATTATTCCTTTTATTTCTTCTTGATGGAGCCTACGTTGGCTGTTTTGGGGGCAGCTACCCCGGCCGGGCTGCTGCCTTATTTAGGCGAAAATTATTTCAACCCCCTGGCGTGGTTCTGGCTGACCTTCGGCGAGTACCCACGCCGGGAAATCTACCACCTGGCCGAGCCCGAAGCGCGGCAAACTATTCTGGCGGGCCTGGCCCCGCTGCTGCATGTGGAAGCCGCCATTGTGGCCCAGTCGGTGTACCTCGAAAAGCCGGGCAAGCCAGCTGAAATCCAGGCGCAGGCGCTCCAATTGGGGCCGCATTTGCTGCTGTTTTTTGCCGACAACGACTACTTCGGCGACCAGGGCGCGCTGCTCTACTACTCGCCCCAGGCCGATGCGGCGCTGCTCGGGCAGGTGCGCGCCCTGCTAACCACGCACCTCGATGCCGGGCAGCAGGAGCATCAGCGCATCCAGGTGCTGCGCCAGACCAGCCGGCGGCTCAGCTTCTCGCCCCTCAAGCTCAAAATTCCCGCCCTCGACCTCACCGCCAACTACAACGACGACCTGCTGCCCGTGCACGAGGCCATCGTGCGGCGCCTGCAAAAGCCCGACGACAAGGGCCTCGTCATCCTGCACGGCCCGCCCGGCACCGGCAAAACCAGCTACATCCGGCACCTGTGCAGCCTCACCGACAAGCCCAAGCTGTTCATTCCGCCCAATTTGGCGCTGCGTATCGCCGACCCCGAGTTTATCAACCTGCTGCACGACAATACCAATTCCACCCTGCTCATCGAGGATGCCGAGGAGCTGCTGACCAAGCGCGACGCCACCGGTAGCAACGCCGTGAGCAACCTGCTCAACCTCAGCGACGGCCTGCTGAGCGATGGCTTCCACATCCAGATTGTCTGCACCTTCAACGCCGACCTGGCCCGCATCGACAAGGCGCTGCTGCGCAAAGGCCGGCTCATCGCGTCCTACGCCTTCGAGGCACTGGCGCAGCCCAAGGCCCAGGCCCTGGCGAGTTCCCTGGGCCAAACCACGCCCGTAGCCGAAGCTATGACGCTGGCCGACATCTACAACCGCGAGGATGCTACCTTCGTGAGCGAGCCCAAAGGGCCGGGTCGTATCGGCTTCGGGCGGGGGTAGGGAACTCGCTCAGCACAAAATAAGCACAAAAAAGGTCTGGTTTTAGTTTAAAGAAAAAGCCGCTCAGTACGATGCTGAGCGGCTTTTTTGGCTTTAATGTGTAGCTTGGACTTTGTAGTCCGAGCGCTCGCGGAGCGAGCATCCACGTCTGAAACGCGTACAGGCGCAGATGCGGGCTGCGCCCGCGCTCGGACTACAAAGTTCAAGCTACATTATTACTTGCTGAAGAAGAAATCACCTTCAATCTGCGCGTTCTCGTCCGAGTCCGAGCCGTGCACGGCGTTGGCTTCGATGCTCTTGGCGTACTTCTTCCGGATGGTACCTTCCTCGGCGTTGGCGGGGTTGGTGGCGCCGATGAGGGTGCGGAAGTCGGCTACAGCGTTGTCTTTTTCGAGGATGGCCGCCACGATGGGGCCGCTCGACATGTATTTCACGAGGTCGTTGTAGAAAGGACGCTCTTTGTGCACGGCGTAAAA
>JAKONR010000503.1 GCA_022701825.1 Hymenobacteraceae bacterium
CCGACGCGCCGGCCCCGCCCACCGGCCCGCTGCGCCTGCTGGTGGTGGAAGACCACGCCGAAGTGCGCGAGTATCTGTGCCAGCTTTTTGCCCCTACCTACCAGGTGCTGGCGGCCGACGACGGCGAAGCCGGCTGGGAAGTGGCCTTGAGCCGCCCGCCCGACCTCATTGTGTCGGACGTGATGATGCCCCGCCTCAACGGCCTGGGGCTGTGCCAGCGCCTCAAGCAGCACCCCAAAACCAGCCACATTCCGGTGCTGCTGCTCACGGCCCGCACCGCCGAAACGCACCAGCTCGAGGGCCTGGGCCTGGGGGCCGATGCCTACGTGAGCAAGCCCTTCAACCCGGCCCTGCTGCAAGCCCAGGTGGCGGCCCTGCTGCAAAGCCGCCGCCGCCTGCACGAGTTTTACCAGCGCAACATCCTGCTGCAACCCACCGAAGTAGTGGTGGCCGACGCCGACCGCGAGTTTTTGCAGCGCGCCATGAGCGTGGTCGAGCAGCGCATTACCGACCCCAGCTTTGGGGTGCCCGAGCTGAGCAGCGAAATGGCCATGAGCCAGTCGGCCTTCTACCGCCGCCTCAAAACCATCACCGGCCAAACCACGGTCGAGTTCATCCGCGACGTGCGCCTGAAGCGGGCGGCCCAGCTGCTGGCCAGCTCGACGCTGCCCGTGTCGGAAATAGCCTACGAGGTGGGCATCGACAACGTGAAGTACTTCCGCCAACTGTTCCAGAAGCTCTACGGCGCGTCGCCTACCGAGTACGCCCGCCAACAGCGCGGCACTGCTGCCGAGGCGGTGCCAGTGCCAGAAAATACGGCCGGCGAATAAGGCGAATAAGTAGCTGCCGCCTCGCCGAAAACTTTCACCCAGGCAAGGTTGCGGGCGCCCCGCCCCGCGATAGCATTTTCAACTAGCATCGCGCTTCCGCTTGATTATCAGCGCATAATTCATCTAATGGGTTTAGCCGCGTTGAATTTCTTACCCCTCAAAGCCGAAAAATTGGGAACATTGCCGGGGTACTTAGCCGATACCTTTGGGACCATAAACCGGCCGGCTAACCAGGCCGCCCACCGCCCGGCCAACGGCTGACTAATGCGCCGGCCCTGGCATGTTTAGAGCGGTATGGCAGGCTAAGGCTTGCCCCTAGTAGCAAGCTGGAAAGAGAGGTGAAAGCAAGACACTCCTCGTAGCCACCTCCCCAATAAGCCTGCCCCGGCGGGCAAATTTCAGCTGGGTTCGCACAATCGATTGTGCAGAGAGTACTATTTGTTTCTACCACCTTTTAATCTTCCCACCCACTTATGAAAAACTCTCTACGGAGCCCTTTGCCACCCCGGCTCTTATTGGCGGCTTCGCTGTGCGGCGCGGCGCTGGCCGCACCCGCCACCAGCCACGCCGGCGCGCGCAGCGTATTGCAGCAGGCCACCGGCCCCATCAAGGGTCAGGTCGTGGACGAAAAAGGCGTGCCGCTGCCCGGCGTCAACGTCATCGTGAAAGGCACCAGCACCGGCAGCCAAACCGACGTTGAGGGTCGCTACGCCATCCAGGCGCCGGCCGATGCTACGCTGGTGTTCAGCTTTATCGGCTCGACGCCGCAGGAGGTGGCCGTGGGCGGCCGCGCCACCATCGACATTGCCCTGAAGCCCGAAACCAAGGCCCTGGCCGACGTGGTGGTGGTGGGCTACGGCACCCAGCGCCGGGCCGACCTCACCAGTGCGGTGGCGGGCGTGAAGGAAGAAAACTTCGTGAAGGGCGCCACCCGCGACGCGGGCCAGCTCATTCAGGGCAAGGTGGCGGGCCTCACGGTGGTGACCCCCAGCGGCGACCCCACGGCCAACAGCCAGATTTTGCTGCGTGGCAGCGCCACGCTCAACTCCGACACCCAGCCACTGATTCTGATTGATGGCATTCCGGGCACCCTGAACACGGTGCCGCCCGAAGACATCGAAAGCATCGACGTGCTGAAGGACGGCTCGGCGGCGGCCATCTACGGCACGCGCGGCACCAACGGGGTAATCCTCATTACCACGCGCCGGCCCAAGGGCAACATGGCCCCCACCCTCGACTACAGCGGCTACGTGAGCACCCAGCGCATTGCGCGCCGGCCCGAAATGCTGACTGCCGACGAGTACCGCCAGAAGATTGCCGAGGGCGTGAAGTTTACGGATGAGAAAAGCAGCACCGACTGGCTCAAGGAAATCAGCCAGAACCCCCTCATCCACGTGCACAACGTGACGCTGCGCGGCGGCAACGCCCAGACCAGCTACCTGGCCGAGGGCAACTACCGCTACTTTGAAGGTATTTTTCAGAAGTCGGACAACCGCTCGTTCACGGGCCGCGCCGACATCAACCACAGCATGTTCGACGGGCGCGTGAAGTTCAACGCGGGTGTGCTGAATACCAACAACAAGTACACCACCACCGGCGACGGCTTCAGCTACAACGGCTACACCTACCGGCAGGCCATCATCCGCAACCCCACCTCCCCGGTGTACGCCCCCGACGGCACCTACGCCCAGAATTTTGGGCTCTTCAACTACGAGAACCCGCTCTCGCGCATCTACCATTCGGATGGCGAAAACGCCTCCCAAAACACCCGCCTCAACGGCAGCGTGCTGTGGGAGCCCATCAACGATTTGCAGCTCAAAGCCCTAGGCTCGTACACCCGCTACAACGAGGTGCGCGGCTACGCCGAGGATAAAATGCACCCCTCCACCCTGCGCGACAAGCTGAACGGCTACGCCTCGCGCGGCGACCAGGAGGTAATCGAAAAGCTGCTGGAGCTAACGGCCACCTACAACCGCAGCTTTGGCGAGCACCGCTTTTCGGCCCTGGCCGGCTACAGCTTTCAGGACAATATCAGCCAGAGCTTTTACGTGCAGAACCGGGATTTTCCCACCGACCTGTTTTCGTATAACAACCTGGGCAGCGGCACGGGCATCCGGCGCGGGCTGGGCGGCGTGGGCAGCGGCAAGGGCACTTGGAACCTGATTGGCTTCTTCGGCCGCCTCACCTACAACTACAAAGAGAAGTACCTGCTGCTGGCCAGCGTGCGCCACGAGGCCCACTCGCGCCTGCTGGGGGCCAACCACCCCTGGGGCACCTTCCCGGCCGTGTCGGTGGGCTGGCGCATCAACAAGGAGAAATTTCTGCAAGACGTCTCCTTCCTCGACGACTTGAAGCTGCGCGCTGGCTACGGCGTCACGGGCACCGCGCCGGGCGTGTCGTTCCTGGGCTTGTCGCGCCTGGCATTTTACTCCAACGACAACTTCCTCTCGAACGGCGGCTGGGTGCCGGTGCTGGCGCCATCCAGCAACCCCAACCCCAACCTGCGCTGGGAAGAAAAGCACGAGTTCAACGCGGGCCTGGACTTTGCCCTGCTTAAGGGCCGCGTGAGCGGTACCGTGGACTACTACACCCGCCGCACCAACGGCCTGCTCTACGACTACCCCGTGCCCTCGCCGCCCAACCTCTACGGCAGCATCACGGCCAACGTGGGCTCGATTGAGAACAAGGGCCTGGAGGTGCAGCTGAACGTGACGCCGGTGCAAACGCCCAAGTTTTCCTGGACATCGACCTTCAACTTCTCGACCAACCAAAACCGCCTGCTTTCGCTCACCAACGACCTCTATACGCTCACTACCAACTACTTCAATACCGGCTACACCGGCGAGCCCATTCAGACCTACACCAGCCGGGTGCAGGTGGGCGAGAAGCTGGGCAACCTCTACGGCTTTAAGGTGGTGGACGTGACTACCGACGGCAAGTGGATTTACGAAACCAGCACCGGCGAGCGGCTGCCCTACGACCAGTTTGCCCACCGCGACGAAGACAAGCAGATAATCGGCAACGGCCTGCCCAAGTACTACGGCGGCTGGAACAACTCGTTCCGCTACGGCCCACTCGACCTGAGCGTGACCATGCGCGGGGCCTTCGGCTTCCAGATTCTCAACGTGCAGCGCATGTACTACGAAAACACCGGCATCACGCAGTATAACCGCCTGCGCTCGGCCTACGAGCCAGTATTTGGCAAGGCTGTGCTCAACACCGCCATGCCGCTGGAGTACAACAGCTACTACGTAGAAAACGGCGACTACTGGAAGGTGGACAACATTACGCTGGGCTACAACTTCAAGCCCGAGCTGATTAAGTACGTGAAGAACCTGCGGGTGTACGTGGCCACGCTCAATACCTTTACCATCAGCAAGTACAAGGGCATCGACCCGGAGGTAAACCGCCTAGGCCTGGCCCCCGGCGTAGACCAGCGCGACAAGTTTCCGACGGTGCGCACCTTCACGGCCGGCCTCAACGTGACCTTCTAACTCCCACCCTCCGCATCCATGAAAAAACGTATTTATTCGGTCGGGGCAAGCCTGCTGGCCATCGGCACCTTGGGGCTTTTTGGCTCCTGCACCAAGCTCTACGACGAGAGCTACGACCAGATTGTTACCAGCCAGTTTGCGCCCACCACCGGCGACGTGCCCTCGCTGATTGGGCCCGCCTACACTAAGTGGCGGCCCCTGTTCCTGGAGTTTCAGGGCGCTTACCGCATCCAGGAAACGTCGAGCGACGAAACCGTAACCCCCGGCCGCCCCAACGGCTGGGTCGATGATGGCTCGTACCGCCGCCTGCACGAGCACAAGTGGACGGCCAACGACCCTACGCCCGACTTCGTGTGGAACCAGGCCTTTGGCGGCGTCACGAACTGCAACCGCATCCTGTACCAGATTCAGGCCGGCGAGATTCCGGTGGCATCGGGCAAGGACGCGCTCATTGCCGAGCTGCGGGTGCTGCGGGCCTCGTACTACTACATGCTGTGTGACATCTTTGGCAACGTGCCCATCGTGGACAAGTTTGACGTGCCGGCCGGCTTTTTGCCCACCCAGAGCACCCGCGCGCAGGTCTACGACTTCATTGTGAAGGAGATAAACGAGTCGTTGCCGCAGCTGGGCACCACCGTCGATGCCTCCACCTACGGCCGCTTCAACAACAAATGGGCCGCCTACGCGCTGCTGGCCAAGATGCAGCTCAACGCCGGCGTGTACAAGGGCACGCCCGACTGGGCCGGCTGCATTGCCTCGTGCAACGCTATTATCGGCGCTAACAAGTACCAGCTCGAAGCGGTGCAGGCCAGCGTATTCAAAACCCAGAACGAGGGGTCGAAGGAAATCGTGTTCGCCATTCCCTTCGATGAGATTTACGCCACGGGCTTCCGCATTCACATGCAAACCTTGCAGCCCCAAAACCAGCAAACCTACAGCGCCCAGGCCACCATGTGGGGCGGCGGCATCTGCGCCATTCCGCAGTTTATCAACTCCTACAATCCCAGCGATGGCCGCCTAAAAACCAACTGGATACAGGGCCAGCAGTACTCATCATCGGGCGCGCCGCTGGTGGGGGGCTTTGCGCCCACGGCCGGCCAGCCGCTGGTGTTCACCAACACGCTGGCCGGCGTGGCCTTCGGCACCGAGCAAGACGGCTTTCGGGTGGGCAAGTTTGAGATTAAGCAGGGCGCGTTGCAGGATTTGAGCAACGACTTCCCGCTCTTCCGCTACGCCGACGTGCTCCTGATGAAGGCCGAGGCCCTGCTGCGCACCGGCCAGGCGGCCGATGCCGCCGCGCTGGTAACGCAGGTGCGCCAGCGCAACTTCGCCAACGCCGCGCAAGCCACCGTCACGGCCGCCGACCTGGCCCAGGGGAGCAATTACCCCTACGGCCCGTCCATCAACAACGTGGTGAGCCCGCTGCAAGGCGGGGCCGACATCCAGTACGGCCGCATGCTCGACGAGCTGGGCTGGGAGTTTGCCGCCGAGGGCCACCGCCGCCAAGACCTGATTCGCTTCGGCGTGTACACCACCAAGTCGTGGCTCTCGCACGTGCCCAATGGCACCTACCGCACGCTCATGCCCCTGCCGCAGAGCGCATTGAATACCAACGGCAACCTCAAGCAAAACCCTGGTTATTAATAGGCTAGCTGCTTTATTTTAAGGGAGAGCTTTTCGCAAGGGAAGCTCTCCTTTGCTATTTAAGCAGGGGCCGCCCAGCTAAGTCGCTTTTTTGGCCTGCCTGCCTGCACTCAGCATGACTGTTCCCACCCGCCCTTTTTGCTATATGCCGCTCTTATTTAATCTGTTGCGCCGCGCCCGCCCAGCGCTTGGGCTGGCCGGCGCACTGCTGCTGGCCGCCTGCCACGGGCAGCCGCCCGCCACCGCGCCCGCCCCAAAAGCCGTGGACCCGGCCCACGCGCTGTTTCGGCTGGTGCCGGCGGCGCAGAGCGGAGTCGGCTTCCGCAACGACTTGGCGGAGGATGAGCTGACCAACGTGCTGGTGTACGAGTACACCTACAACGGCGGCGGCGTGGCCCTGGGCGACGTGAACAACGACGGGCTGGATGATATATATTTCACGGCCAACAAAGGCAGCAACAAGCTGTATCTCAACAAGGGCCACCTCAAGTTTGAGGACGTGACGGCCGCCGCCGGCGTGGGGCTAGCCGAAGGCTGGAAAACCGGCGTGACGATGGTGGACCTCAACGCCGACGGCAAACTGGATATGTACGTATGCCGCTCGGGCGACCGGCCGGGCCGGCTGCGCCAAAACCAACTATTTATAAACCAAGGCGCTGACGCGCACGGCGTGCCGCGCTTTCGCGAGCAGGCGGCGGCCTGCGGGCTGGCCGATTCGGCATTCAGCACGCAGGCGGTTTTCTTTGACTACGACCGCGACCACGACCTGGACATGCTGCTGCTCAACCACAGCCCGCGCCGGTTTGAGGGGATGGACGAGAGCTACATCCGGCAGCTGCTGGCCACGCCCGATGCGCTCACCGGCCTCAAGCTGTACCGCAACGAGGGGCACAGCCGGGCCGGCGAGCTGCCGCCCTTTCGGGAGGTGGCGACCGCGGCGGGGCTGGCTACTACGCGCCTCTCGTTTGGGCTGGGGGCCACGGTCACGGATTTCAACTGCGACGGCTGGCCCGACATCTACCTATCAAGCGACTACCTGGCCCCGGACTACCTGTATCTCAACAACCACGATGGCACTTTCACCGACCGACTGGGCGAGCAAATGGGCCACACCTCGCTGTCCTCGATGGGCAACGACGCGGCCGACGTGAACAACGACGGCTACCCCGACCTGGTGACGCTAGACATGCTGCCCGCCGAAAACCGCCGCCAGAAGCTGCTGTTTGCCAGCGACAACTTCGAGCTGTTTCAACTGCGCGAGCGCACCGGGCTGCACAAGCAGTACATGCGCAACATGCTGCACCTCAACAACGGCAACGGCACCTTCAGCGAGGTGGGGCAGCAGGCGGGCATCTCGAACACCGACTGGAGCTGGGCCCCACTGCTGGCTGATTATGACAACGATGGCTGGAAGGACCTGTTCGTGACCAACGGCTTCCTGCACGACTACACCAACCTGGACTTTCTCAAGTACATGGGTGACTACCTGCACGACCGCCAGGGCGACATCCAGCGCAAAAACCTGCTGGAGCTGGTGCGAAAAATGCCCTCCAGCAACGTGACCGGCTATGCCTTTCGCAACCAGGGCGGGGCCAATTTTGCCGACGTGAGCGCCGCCTGGGGCCTGAGCACTCCCGCCAACGGCAGCGGGGCCGCCTACGCCGACCTCGACAACGACGGCGACCTCGATGTGGTGGTCAACAACCTCAACGGCCCCGCCTTTGTGTACCAGAACCAGGCCGAGCGCCTGCGCAAGCACCGGGCGCTGGCCGTGCGCCTGGCCGGGGCCGGGGCCAACCGCCTGGGCGTAGGTGCCCGGGTGACGCTCTACCGCGGCGGCACCCGCCAGGTGCAGGAGCAGCTGCTGAGCCGGGGCTACCAGTCGAGCGTGTCGCCGGTGCTGCACTTCGGGCTAGGCAGCGGCCCGCCGCCCGATTCGCTGCAAGTAGACTGGCCCGGCGGCCGCACGCAGACGCTGACCATGCTGCCGGCCGGCGACGGCCCGGTACTGCTGCGCGAGGCCGAGGCCCGCCCGGCCCGGCGTGGGGCTAGCCAGCCGGCGGCGAGCCCGGTCTTTACGGCGGTGCCCTCGCCCATCGCAGCCACGGCAACGGAAAACGACGTGAACGACTTCAAGCGCCAGCCGCTGCTGGTCAATAGCTTGTCTTATAACGGCCCCTGCCTGGCCCAGGCCGATGTAAACGGCGACGGCCGCCCCGACGTGTTTGTGGGCGGCGCGGCGGGCTACGTGGGGCGCATTTTTGCGCAGGAGGCCAGCGGGCACTTCACGGAGCTGGCCGAGCCCGCGCTGGCCGCCGACAACCTGCCCGAGGACAGCGCGGCGCTCTTCTTCGACGCCGATGGCGACGGCGACCAGGACCTGTACGTGGGCAGCGGCAGCTACGACAATTTCCTGCCCCGCGACCCGCTGCTGCAAGACCGGCTTTACCTCAACGACGGGCACGGCCGCTTCGGCCTCAGCCCCACGGCCCTGCCCTACCATCCCGTGAGCACCGGCTGCGTGCGCGCCGCCGACGTGAACGGCGACGGCCACCCCGACCTGTTTGTGGGCGGGCGCGTGGTGCCCGGCCGCTACCCCGAGGCCCCCGGCAGCTGCCTGCTCCTCAACGACGGCCACGGCCGCTTTACGGACCAAACCGCCCGCTGGGCGCCCGCCCTGAGCCAGCTCGGCATGGTGACCGATGCCGCCTGGGTGGACCTCAACGGCGACCACCGCCCCGAGCTGATAACGGTGGGCGAGTGGCTGCCGGTGCAGGTGTGGCAGCACGCGGGCACGCGCCTGGTCGAGCGCACCGCCGCTTATTTACCTGAAAACCTTAGCGGCTGGTGGAATACGCTGCTCGTCACCGACCTCAACCACGACCAGCGCCCCGACCTGGTGCTGGGCAACATGGGCCTGAACACCCAGTGCCGCGTGAGCGCTAGCCAGCCCGCCGAGCTGGTTTACAAGGACTTCGACGACAACGGGGCCGTGGACCCCATCCTGTGCTTCTACACCCAGGGCCAGAGCTACCCCTCCGTGATGCGCGACGAGCTGCTCGACCAGCTCAGCATGACCCGCGCCCGCTTCCCCAACTACGCCAAATACGCCGGCGCGGGCCTCACCGACATCTTCACTCCCGAGGAATTGAAGGGCGCTAAAAAGCTGCAAGCTACTTATTTGCAAAGCGCCTGCCTGGTGAGCGGCCCAGGCTCACGCTATCAGCTACTGCCCCTGCCCGCCGAGGCGCAGTACACGCCCGTGTACGCCCTCAGCGCGTTCGACTACGACGCCGATGGCCACCTAGACCTGGTGCTGGGCGGCAACATCAGCCACAGCCGGGTGCGCTTCGGCAACAACGACGCGGGCTACGGCCTGTTACTACACGGCGACGGGCGCGGCCATTTCCGGGCGGTGCCGCAGCGGCAGTCGGGCCTGCGCCTGCGCGGCGACGTGCGCGCCTTTTTGCCCCTGGGGAATACGCTGGTGGTGGGGGTGAATAATCAGCCGCTGCAGGCTTATCGCTGGCGGCCGGGTGCGGGCTTGCTCGCCGGCGGGGCACCTCACCCCATAGCCCCCGAAAAATGCTTTTGACGCATTTTCAAAAAAGAGGGGAAACTAGCTCTAAAAACTAGCCTAGAATTAGTCCCCCCTCTCCCCAAGGAGAGGGGGCTAGGGGGTGAGGTCCGCGCCTGGCGAGCCCGCGCTTATCATTCAATCATCCGCATAATTTGCCCAAGCTCATTACCATGCGCCTACCACGCCTGCTCCTAGGGGTGCTGCTAGCCACCGGCCTGCTGGGCCCTGCCTGCCGCCGCCAGCCCACTGCCGCCACCTACCAGCCCCCGGCCGACCGGGTGGCCTGGGTAGTGACCAGCATGAACGAGCTGATGCTGCACGACGTGACCAACCCGCCGCTGGCCGCCCGCTTTTTTGCCTACGCCCTGCTGGCCGGCAACGAGGTGCTGGCCGCCACCGATTCGGCGTGCCCCTCCCTAGGTGACCGATTACACGCGCCATTACGAGTACCCCCACCACCCCCGGCTGGCACCTACTCGCCGCCGCTGGCTGCGCTGCTCGCCACGTTGCAAACGGCCACCAAGCTCCAGCCCTCGGGCGGCGAGCTGGCCGCTGCCCAGGCCCGGCTGCTGGCCGAGAGCCAACGCCAAGGGCTAGCCGATGACGTGGCCGAGGCTTCGCGGCAGTACGCGCAGGCCGTGGCCCAGGCCGTGCTCAAATATGCTAAGCAGGATGGCTACTACCGCATCAGCGACCGGCCGCGCTACGCGCCGGTAGCGGGGGCCGGGCACTGGTACCCTACCCCGCCAGCCTTTTTGCCGCCGGTTGAGCCGTACTTCGGCACCATCCGCTCTTTTTTGCTCGACTCGGCCGCCGAGCTGCGGCCCCGGCCGCCGGTGGCGTTTGACACGCTGCCAGGCTCGGGCTTTGGCCAGCTGCTGCGGCAGGTGCGCCAGACTGGGCGCACGCTCACGCCTGAGCAGCAGCAAATTGCGGGATTTTGGGACTGCAACCCTTTTGCCGTGCAGGACCAGGGCCACTTGCAAGTGGGGTTGAAAAAAATGTCGCCCGGCGCGCACTGGATGAAGATTGCGGGCCTGGCCTGCTGCCAGCGCCGCGTGGCGCTGGCCCCGGCCCTGCACCTGCACGCCGTGCTGGCCCTCACCCTCACCGAGGCCTTTCGCAGCTGCTGGCAGGAAAAATACCGCAGTAACCGCATCCGCCCCGAAACGGCCATCCGCCGCTACCTAGACCCCACCTGGAAGCCGCTGCTCCAGACACCGCCTTTCCCCGAATACCCGAGCGGGCACTCGGTTATCTCCACGGCGGCGGCCGAGGTGCTCGACCAGTACTTTGGCCGCGCTTTCGCCTACACCGACAGCACCGAGCGCGAGTTTGGCCTGCGCCCCCGGCCCTTCGCGTCCTTTCAGCAGGCGGCCGAGGAGGCGGCCATTTCGCGCCTCTACGGCGGCATTCACTACCTCGATGCCATTCGGGAGGGCCAGGTGCTGGGGCGGCAGGTGGGCCGTCTGGCCGTGCGGCGGCTGGTAGCGCCGGGGGCGGGGCGGCCGCTGGCTAGGGTGAGGTTCACGCCCGATAAGCCACGATTTCGGCCAAAACCACCTTTTAGGCGCCGGCCCAATTACCTACCCCATTCCGCCGAAAACCTGCCCCAAATCGGCCGCCCCAACGGCCACATTTGCACTGGCTGCCCGCCGCAGTCGCTCCTTTTTCCCACCCAACCCCCTCGCTCACTATGAGCCAACAACTACTCCCGCCGACCAGGGCGGGGCTGGCCCTCGTGCTGGCCTACTTGGTGGCCACCGGCCAGCTTCAGGCCCAAACCACTAGCGCCAGCAGCAACCTGGTGGCCCAGCCCATCCCCGACCGCACCATCCTGTACGGGGTGGCGGCCACCGGCACGGCCAAGCCCATGCTATTCGGCCTCGACACGGCCTGGCCCGACGACAACAACATGCTGCGCGGCATCGCCTTCATGGGGCCCGATAAGGTGAATCTGGTGCGCCTGTCGTTTCAGCCCACCTACCCACTGGTGAACGGCGACCTGCAACAGCCCCAGATAAATGACCTCAACAACCGCCTGCGGCTGCTGAACTTCAACGGCTCGGCCACGCAGGTGACCTTCAACTGCGACGCCCCCAACGTGGATGCCTCCTACAAGGGCAACGCCGCCAACTGGGCCGCCATGATGGACGCCACCGTGCGCCGCGTGCAGGCCACCGGCTGCACGGTGGTGTCGGTGGCGCCCTTCAACGAGCCCGACTACTCGACCCACCAGGGCACGCAGCAGGATTTTCTGAACATCGCCGGGGCGCTGCGCAATAACTCGCGCTTCAACAACATCCGCATTTCGGGCGGCAACACACTCAGCACCGATGCAGCGTATGACTGGTATAACTTTCTGAAAAGCAAGATTAACGAGGGCAATACGCACCAGCTGGCGGGCAGCTTCGACAGCTTTGCCAACTTTTACCAGACGGTGCGGGCCAACGGCCACTACGCCACCGACGACGAGATGCACAACGTGGCCGAAGCCATGATAGGCTCGGAATACGGCGTGCAGGCCGGCATTTGGTGGGGCACGGCCGAGCTGGCGCGCGGCGAGTTTGCCAAGGCCACCAATGGCGTGCGCCTGGGCTACGCCGAGCACCGCCCCAACTGGACGGCCGCCTCGGTGTACCGCACCGCCGACGGGCGGGTGCAGGCCTTCGGCGGGCAGTCGGAGCGCCAGGCCACCACCACCACCTACCGCTACGTGTCCCGCGACCGCGACGTGTACTACGACGGCGTGGGGCCGCAGCGCGAGTTTACGCTGGTGATGCCCGGCGGCTACGGCTACGGCTACAGCAATGGCCAGCCCAACGCCGAGCGCGTCATCAACATCACCTGGGGCGAGGACGTGCAGCCGGCCATCGGCGGGCGCTACGTGCTCGTGAACCGGGCCAGCGGCAAGGTCATGCAGGTCGACGGCGGCTCCACGGCCGACGGGGCGCTTATCAAGCAGGGTACTTACGGCGGGGCCACCTCGCAGCAGTTCGACGTGACGGCGGTGAGCGCGCGCATCGGCGGCGACTTCAGCTACTTCTCCGTCAATGCCGTGCACAGCGGCAAGGCGATTGATGACCTCAACTATACGCTCAGCGACGGCGGCACCATCGACCAGCTCACCGACAACAAAAACCCCAACCAGCAGCGCTACTTCGACTACGCCGGCGACGGCTACTTCCGCATTCGCAGCCGCCACAGCGCCAAGTGCCTGGACATTGCCTCGGACGGCGTGACCGTGGTGCAGCAAACCCTGAACACCAGCAGCCAGAGCCAGCAGTGGCGGCTGCTGCCGGTGGGCGCGCCCATCGAATTCACGGCCCCCGCTGCGCCCACCAACCTGGTGGCCACGGCCAGCCCCGAATCGGTGCGCCTGAGCTGGACGGCCAGCTCCGACACCGACGTGGCCGGCTACAACGTGTACCGCGCCGAATCGGCCAGCGGGCCGTTCAACACCATTGCCCGCAACGTGCCAGGCACCGCCTTTGTCGATAACACCGCCACCCTCACCGGGCAGTACTACTACAAGGTGAAGGCCGTGGATAAGTCGCTGAATAGCTCCAGTTACTCTGCGCAGGTAACAGCCACCACCACCGGCACCAAGGACCTGGTGGCGCAATTGCCCTTTGAGAACAGCACCCTCGACAACTCCCAAAATCTGAACCGCGCCGCCGCCTACGGTGGCGTAAGCTACGCGGCCGGCAAAGTGGGCAGCAGCGCGCTGGCCCTGAATGGCACCGATGCCTTCGTGCAGCTGCCCGCCACGCTAGCCAACCAGCCGGAACTTACGGTAGCTACCTGGGTGTATTTCAACGGCGGTAACGCCTGGCAGCGCATCTTCGACTTTGGCAACGACCAGACGCAGTATCTGTTTCTGACCCCGAAAAACGACGCCGGCAACCTGCGTTTCGCCATCAAGAACGGCAGCGCCGAGCAGACGCTCGACGCCCCGGGCCTGGCTACCGGTACCTGGTCGCACGTGGCCGTGACGATGGGGGCCGGCGGCGTGCGCCTGTTCGTGAACGGCCAGAAGGTGGCCGAGTCCACGGCCATTACCAGCCGGCCGCTCGATTTTCAGCCCGTGCTCAACTACCTCGGGCGCAGCCAGTACAACGACGCGCTGCTGAATGCCCGCCTCGACGAGTTTCGGGTGTATAACTACGCCCTGGCCCCCATCGAGGTCGCCACGCTGGCCAACCCCACTGGCTTCTTCCAAGTGCAAAACCGCAGCACCGGCCTTTTCCTCGACGGCGTGGGCCGCACCACCAACGGCGACAACGCCAGCCAGTACGCCAGCACCACCCACCCCAACTCGTATTGGGCGCTGCGCGAAACGGGCGCCGGCTACTACCAGCTTCAGAACAAGAGCACGGGCCTGTACCTCGACGGCCTGGGCCGCACCACCGATGGCGCACCGGCCGTGCAGTGGGTCAACACCACCCACCCCAATGCTCAGTGGGCCGTGGAGCCCTACGACGGCGACTACTACCGCCTGCGCAACCGCAGCACCAGCCTCTACCTCGACGGCGTGGGCCGCACCGCCAACGGCTCGGACGTAGCCCAGTACGCCAATACCACCAGCCCCAACGCCCAGTGGAGCTTCCCCAACCCGGTAGCCGCCCGCCTGGCCACGCCGCTGGCCACGCAATCTGCCACCGACGAAGCGCAGGCCCTGCGGCTCTACCCCAACCCGGTGCAGGACGTGCTGCACATCAGGCTGCCGCGGGGCAGCCAGGCCACCCAGGCCCGCCTGCTGAATACCGTGGGCCAGGTGCTGCGCAGCGTGCCGCTAAACGGCCTCGATACCCAAGTAGCCGTGCGCGACCTGCCCAGCGGCCTCTACCTGCTCGAACTACAAGGCGCGGCCGAAACCACCCGCGCCCGATTCCTAAAACAGTAGCCCGCCGCCCGGCCCTGCGCAATGGCCGGCCGACCTGCCTTGCCAACCACCAAATCCCCGGCCGATGATGGCCGGGGATTTTGCTGTGCCTAGCCCAGTGGCAGGCCCGCCCGCCGCCGGGGTAAGCCGACTACCTGTCCGGGGCCGGGGTAAACGGTGTCTAGGAAGCCGCCTGAATTAAGTTAGAACAACCCAATAACGGCTGTCCTTGCGAACGCAGCGCAGCAATCGCACCTGTCGGGCCACGCCGTTCGGATGCGATTGCTGCGCTGCGCTCGCAAGGACGGATGCAGCAGAAACTTCTTTTTTTCGGACCTCGACGAAACGCTGATTCATACCTCAACTACCGAAATTCGAGCTAGGGCCGCTTTTAAGGTTTTTCACTATTTCGTGTGCCAGCAGCTAGGTTTGGCCTCTTTTCTGACTGCCTGTGCGCAGTGTTTCCGGCTGGCCAGTTGGTCGTCGGACAGCAACGACTACGCGCGGGCAGTAATCCGGCAAATCCTGCCGCCCTGAAAGAGTAAGCGGTTTGAACTATCGAAAAACGGCACTGGCGGCAAAAGCAGTAGCCTTTCCTAAATAATTAACGGGAAACATCTTAATCAAAGCCAGCAGGACAAAAGCCCAACAGCCTAATCAAGATGCTTCCCGTTGGTCAGCGTGACAGTAGTAGCCTACTTACCCTGCCCTAAAACCGTGCGTAGCGCCGCTTGCGGCTCCACGCCCGCACCGCGCCAAACAGTGCCAGCAGCACTAGCGGAGCGCCCAGGTTCAGGGCTTGCCAGGCTTGGCGCTTTTCGGCAAGCTGCACTTTGTCGAGGGGGCGCAGCGTGATTTGCTTGCCGCGCACGGCGATGAGGCCGGTTTCGTCGAGCAGGTAGTCGGTGGCGTTGAGGATGAGTTCGCGGTTGGCAAACTCGGTGCTACTGAGGCGGTCGTAGCCTAGGCGCAGGGGGCGCTGCGACTTGGCATCCACGTCGTTGCGCAGAAAATCACCGTCCGATATAACCAGGATTTTGCTGGGCTGGGCGTTGGGGTTTTGGTCGGGCTGGTACTTCGTGGTGCCGGGTTCAGCGCGGTTGGCGAAAAGCGAGCGGAACTGGCCTTCCAGCAAATAGCCCACCGACTGGTAGCTGTCCTTGTAAAGCTTGGGATTAGGCTCCAGGCGCGCGTCGTTGAAGTTGATGGGCACCGGCGCGGGCAGCATGCGGGTGTAGCGCGAGGTGCTCATCAGCTGCGTTTTGCGCACGCCCACGGCCTTCACCGTGTCGATGTTACCCACAAACTTCAGGTACACCGCGTCGAGGTTGCGCGTGATGGGGCTCTGGCTGAAGCGGTTGATGAGCGGGTAGAGCTGCCAGGGCAACGGCTCAATTTTGGGCTTGTTGCCGGTCATGCCCGTCACCAGCGGAATCTGCCCGCAGTTGAGGTCGAGCAGCAGGTTTTGATTCAGCCGCACGCCGTAGCGAAAGAACAGGTCGTCGAGGTTCAGGTTGTAGGGCGTGGCCAGGGAAGCACCGTTGCGGGCCACGCTGTCGAGGTCTACGCGCAGGGCATCCACGAAGAACAGGGCCCGCCCGCCGTGGGTGATAAACTGGTCGAGCCGAAACTTCTCCACCTCCGAATACGGCTTTTGGGGCTTGGCTACCACCACCGCGTCGAGGTTGCCGCGCAGGTCGCGTACCTGGTTCAGGTCGACGCGGAACACGTCGTAGTTCTGCGACCACGCCGTGAGAATGTCGGCCATCTGCACGTTGGTCAGCTCGTCGTGGCCGGTTATCACGCCCAAGCGGCGCTTTGCGCCGCCGGGCGGCGCTACCTGCCGGATGGTGCTGGCCAGCTCGTATTCGAGGCCTTCCACGCTCTGGTTGAGGCGCTCTTCAGGGGCGGCTACCTGGCTGCCGCGCAGCAGCAGCACGTTGCGGGTTTGGCCACCGGCCTGCACCACGGCCCACGGGAAGATGAGCTTTTCGATGCGCTTGCCGTTTTCATTAGCGCCCAAATTGGTGGGTTTGAGGCCTTTTTTGAGCAGCGTTTGGTAGAATTCGTTGCGCCCGGCCTCGGTGCCGGCCGCGCTGGGGTCGATGAAAACGTAGTTCAGGTTGCCGCCGCCGTAGACCTGCATCTCGGTCAGCGTTTCGCGCACCGCTTGTTCGAGGCGGCGGAAGGCGGGCGGAAAGTCGCCGGTGAGGTACACCGTCACGGTCACCGGCTGCTTGAGGTCGGTGAGCAGCTTTTTGGTGGCCGGCGACATGGTGTAGCGCTTTTCCTCCGTCAAATCAAGCCGGAAAAAGAAGCGCTGGGCCACGAAATTCAGCACGAACAGCGCGCCGATGATGGCGGCGAAACGCAGCAAATCGTTCTTTTTAGCCGTTAGCCTCTGGCTGTTAGCTGTTAGCTCTCCGTTGGTATCCACTAGGTTATCTATTCTAATTTTGCTTTGCCAAGAAGCTAACAGCCAGCAGCTATCAGCCAACAGCTAAAAGAAACTACTGCCAATTGCGGCTGCGGAGCGCCAGGCGGGTGCCCAGCAGGGCCACGGCTACCACGGAGAGAAAATACAGCACATCGCGCGAGTCAATCAGCCCCTTGCTGAGGTCGCGGTAGTGCGCCGCGATGCCGAGCTGACTGATGTAATACGCCGGCGCACCATCGAAGACCGAGGCCAGCGAATCGAAGCCAGTGTACACCAGGAAACACGCCACCACGGCCAGCACGAAGGCGATAATCTGGTCGCGGGTGAGGGCCGAGGCCAGCACGCCGAGCGCCGCGAACACCGCCGCCAGCAAGGCCAGCCCCAGGTACGAGCCTACCGTAGCCGCCGAATCGATGTTGCCGGCCGGCGAGCCCAGCCGGTACACCGAGAAGTAGTAGAGCAGTGTGGGCACCAGCGCCAGCAGCGCCAGCAGAAGGCAGGCCAGGTACTTGCCGCCCACCAGCTGCCCATCGGTGAGCGGGCGCGTCAGCAGCAGCTCTATCGTGCCGGCCTTTTTCTCCTCGGCAAACGTCCGCATGGTAATGGCCGGAATCAGCAGCAGGAAAATCCAGGGCGCGAGGTTGAACAGCGATTGCAGGTCGGCGTAGCCGTAGTCGAGCACGCTGCTACTGGGGAACACCCACACGAACAGCCCGGTAGCCACCAAAAACACGCCGATGACGACGTAGGCGACCGGCGAGTTGAGGAAGGCGTTGAATTCTTTTTGTAAAATGGTAAGCATCTAGTGACGCGGGTTATGCACAAAAATCGTTGTCATGCTGAACGCAGTGAAGCATCTCGCTCGCTTCGTTGCTAACGCAAAAAGTTACTGCACCACGCGAGATGCTTCACTGCGTTCAGCATGACGGGTGTAAAAATTTACTTCGTCAATTCCCCAAATACCGCTTCGAGACTCTGCTGCTCTTGGCGTAGCCCCAGCAGCAGCCAGCCTTGCTCCACGGCCAGGCGCGACACGGCGGCGCGCACGTCGGTGCCCGGCGCGGTGCGGATGAGTACCACGCCTGCCCCGGCCGCCTCCACGGCGTGCACGCCCGGCAGGGCGGCCAGCGGCGCGGTGGTTACGGGGCCTTCAAACTCGGCGCGGAGCACGGTTTCGCCAGCGGCGCGGGCGGCGAGCTCGGCCACGGGCGCATCGGCCACGAGCTTGCCCCGGCTAATGATGACCACCCGCGAGCACAGCGCCGTGACTTCGGGCAGAATGTGGGTGCTGAAAATGACGGTTTTATCTTCGCCCAACTCGCGGATGAGCTGGCGGATTTCGCTTATTTGGTTGGGGTCGAGGCCGGTGGTGGGCTCGTCGAGAATGAGCACATCGGGGTCGTGCACCAGGGCCTGGGCCAAGCCCACGCGCTGCCGGTAGCCTTTGCTGAGGGCGCCGATTTGCTTGTTTTGCTCGCGGGTGAGGCCCACGCGCTGCACTAGGCCGGCCACGCGCTGGCGCAGGTCGCGGCCCTTCAGCCCGTGCACCCCGCCGATAAATTCGAGGTACTCGTGCACGTACATGTCGAGGTAGAGCGGGTTGTGCTCGGGCAGGTAGCCCACCCGGCGGCGCACCGCGATGGGGTCTTGCTGCACGTCGAAGCCCGCCACGCGCACCGTGCCGGCCGTGGGCGGCAGGTAGCCCAGCGCGATTTTCATCGTCGTGCTTTTGCCCGCGCCGTTGGGGCCGAGGAAGCCCACGATTTCGCCCTTCCCGGCCTGGAAGCTGATGTCGTCCACGGCATTTTGCGCGCCGTAGGTTTTTATGAGGTGTTCGACTTCTACCATTCAGGGTGGCTGTTTTCTATTACAATCGTCATGCTGAGCGGAGCGCAGCGGAGTCGAAGCATCTCTGTCGGTGAACTAACTCCTGACGCTAGCAACGAAACGACAGAGATGCTTCGACTCCGCTGCGCTCCGCTCAGCATGACGGGCGTTTTTTGATGCTGCTTTCGACAAACAAAGCTACTTCTTCACCCGCGCCGGGCGCAGCTGAATCTCCGACACCATCGTCACGTCCGGCGCTTCCAGGGCGTGGACAATGGCAGCGGCAATGTCTTCGGGCTGCATCTTGTAAGGATTGGGCTCGGTGCCAGGCGTCGCGCCATTAAAGTTGGTTTCGACCGAGCCGGGCATCACGCAGGTCACGCGGATGCCGTCGGGCCGCAGCTCTTTGAAGAGCGCGTCGGAGAAGCCGCGCACGGCGTACTTAGTGGCGCAGTAGCCGGCCAACTCGGCGGTGCCGGCCGTGGCGGCCAGCGAGGCTACGTTGATGAGGTGGCCGGCCTGCTGCTTTTTCATTTGGGGAAGTACAGCCCGCGTGCAGTAAAACAGGCCGTTGACATTGGTATCGAACATGGCGTGCCAGTCTTCCGACTTAAACCCATCAATCGGCCCGAAAATGCCCAGGCCGGCATTGTTGACCAGCACGTGAATTTCGGGGCCCAGTTCGCGCTGGGTGTTGGTGAAGGCTTCGGCCACAGCGTGCTCGTCGCGCACGTCGCATTCGAAAAACAGGAACCGCTCGTGGTCGAGGTCTTCGGGGGCGCGGCGGCCCCAGCCAGCCACGGCGGCCCCGCGGGCCAGCAGGGCTTCGGCGGTGGCGCGGCCGATGCCGCTGCTTACGCCCGTCACGATGGCTACTTTTCCGGTCAGGTCCATATTTTTAGGAAAATTTTTAGCAGGATGAATTTTTCTATACGGGTGCAAAGTACGGGTTGGTTGGGGCTACGGCGCGGCGCGCTGCTGCTGGCGGGCGCGGCCAGCCTGGCCGGTTGCAGCGACGGCCACCGCCTCGACTGCCTCAAAAGCACCGGGGCCATCACCACCCAGCGCCGCGCTGTGGACGCCCGCATCCGCAGCGTGGAGGTCTACGGCAACGTGGACCTCACCATCGTGCCCGACGCCGACACCTACGCCGAAGTACGGGCCGGCGAGCACGTGGCCGATGGCATCACGCTCACCAGCGAGGGGCCAAAAAGCCTGGTTATCAGAAACACCAACACCTGCAACTGGACCCGCAGTTACGATACGCCCTTCGAGGTGCGCCTGCACATTCCGCACCTCACCAACATCCGGCAGGAGGGCTACGGCCTCGTGAGCACCGCCAGCCGCTGGACCCAAGACACGCTTTTTGTGCACCTGCTCGGGGCCGGCGACGTGAAGCTCGACCTCACCAGCAAGTACCTCTGGACCGATATGTACGAGCTGGGCGACATGACTTTCACGGGCACTACCAATGAGTTTCACCCCACCGTGGGCGGCTCCGGCTTCCTCTTCGCCGATGGCCTCACGGCCAATGCCTGCTATTTTCAAACCACCCGCACCAGCCTCGGCGACGCGCATTTACGCGCCAGCGATATCCTCGGCGGGCCGCACGCGGGCAAGGGCACGCTGTACTATGCTGGTAGCCCTGGCTCCGTCGGCATCACGGGCGGCGGCAAGGTGGTGAAGCAGTGAGTGAAAAGCTACGTCTGTCATGCTGAACGCAGTGAAGCATCTCTATCGCACCGTTGGACGAAGCGGTAGAGATGCTTCACTGCGTTCAGCATGACAGAAGCACCTTCCCTACAACAAATCGCCCAGCTGGGGCCGAATAACGATTTCCTCCACCACGGCCTGCGGCGAGAGGCCGAAGGCCGAAAACACCGCCTCGGCCACGTCTTCGGCGCGGATGAAGCGCTCGGGCGGCTCCCCTACCCCATCCCAGCTGCGGGTGAGGGTAGCGCCGGGCAGCACGGCCGTGACGCGGATGCCCTGGCTTTTCAGTTCTTCGCGCAGCGTTTTGGTGAAGCCCAACAGGGCGAATTTGGCGATGCCGTAGGAGCCGCCGTTGGGGTAGGCCATGAGGCTGGCCGTGGAGCAGATGGTGAAAATATGGCCTTGGCGCTGGGCAACGAAGGCGGGCAGCAGCGCCCGCGTTACATCGTAGGCGCTTAGCAGGTTGGCGGCCAGCATTTCGCGCAGGCGCGAGCCATCGGCGGGCTCGTCTTGCAGGCGGCCGGGGGCGAAGGCGCCGGCATTGTTGACGAGCGCGGCCAAGGGCAGCTTCAGATTCAACACGAACTCGGCAAAGCGCTGGCAGTCGGCGTACTGGCTGAGGTCGGCGGGCAGGGTGTGCAGGGCGGCGGGTGCGGTGGGGTTTAGCTCGGCGCGCAGCTGGACCAGGGCGCCGGCCAAGCGGGCGCAGG
>JAKONR010000510.1 GCA_022701825.1 Hymenobacteraceae bacterium
TCTTCGAGCTGGGCGCGGCTTTGCAGCACCAGTGGGTTGATGCTGGTGTAGGGGCGCTTGGTGATGAAAAACATCACGACCTGGCCGCTCAGGCCGCTTTGTTGCAGGCGGTGGTTGAGGCGGGCCAGAGCTTCGAGCGTGAGGTCAAAACCCTTGTTGTGGTACTCGTAGCGGCCCGAGGTGAAGAGGTAAATCGTCTCGTCGAGGTCAAACGAGTAGCTCTGAAAGAAGTGGGCCATCACGAACTCGTGAATCTTGTCCTTGTACTTCTTGTGCAGGTTCTGAAACTCGTGCAGCGCCACAAACCGCTCGATATTCAGGCCGTTGGGCAGCACCGCGTCGGGGATTCTATCGAGCAAGTAGATGCACTCGCGCACCGTGAGCTCGCTCACCGTGGTGAACACGTGCGAGCCGTGGGCGGCGGCACGCTCCATGCTCACGGCGGGCTCGATGTTGAAGTGCCGCGCCTGCGAGCGCCAATCCACGAGCATCAGGTGGTCGTAGAAATTGGGGTCGTTCATGGCCAAATAGCGGCCTAGCAGCGTGGCGTGCGTCGTGAACACGAGGTGCGCCGGCACCTGGCGGCGGCGCAGCTCGGGGATGGCCACGCCCGTCATCCACTCGTGGAAGTGGGCGATGACCTGGTACTGCTCGGCGGCCACGCGGGTCACGGTTTCGATAAACACCCGCGCCAAGTCGCCGAAGGCGATGACCTGGTGCAGCAGGTCGTCGTTGTCGGGGGCGGGCACCTGGTGGTCGCGCCAGAGGTCGCTTTTCAACTCGCCCAGCCGGTGGTAGTTCTGAAATGGGTTGATGAGCACTACCCGCGGGCGGCCCGTAATGAGCCAGGCCCCCAGGCAGATATCGTAGCCCTGGGCGCGCAGTTCGCGCACGGCCACGGCGTAGGGGTCGGTCATGCGGGCCAGCTGGCCGTCTTCGTAGTTCTCAAACTCGCCCTGCGCCTGCTGCGGAAAATACGGCCCCAGCAGGCAGTAGCGGTCGCCCCAGGCGGGCACCGTGGCGGGCACCTTCGAGCGGATAACGGTGTAGATGCCGCCCACCTGGTTGCACACTTCCCAGGCAACTTCGATGAGCAGAGAGGTCGGAAGCAATTCGTCGGGCGCGGGGGTGAGAGGGTGCATGAGCCGGTGGGAGGGAAGGAAGAGGTGCGAAAGGTAAGGGCACGTGGCCTGCCCAGCACAGCCGTAGGGCAATTTTGGGCTAAAAATAGTTACCCCAGCGGCGGCCGCTGGGTTGCCAAAACATCTGCCCCCGCCCGGCTTGTTGTAGCGCCGACCATCTTTTCTTCTTTCACTCATGGCCGATACCACCAACGTGCTCACCGTCGAGCACCCTATTTTGCCCCAGCTCACGCAGCGCCGCAGCCCGCGCGCCTACACCAGCCAGCCCGTGAGTGCGGAGGTGCTTCAGCAGCTCTTTACGGCCGCTGGCTCGGCGGCGTCGTGCTTTGGCGAGCAGCCGTGGCGCTTTGTCGTGGGCAGCCAGGAAACCAGCCCCGAGGCGTACCAGAAAATCCTGGGTACGCTGGCCGAGTTCAACCAGGCCTGGGTTAAAAAAGCCCCGGTGCTGGCCCTGTCGCTGGCAAAGAAAACATTTTCGCACGATGGCAACCCCAACGCCTGGGGCCGGCACGATGTGGGCCAGGCCGTGGCCACGCTAGCCATCCAAGGAGCCGAGCTGGGCGTGCAGATTCACCAGATGGCCGGCTTCTCGCCGGAAGCCGCGCGCGCCGCCTTTCAGGTACCCGACGAGTACGAGGTAGTATCGGTATTCACCATCGGCTACCCCGGCAACGTGGAGGCCCTGCCCGAAGCTCTGCAGCAGCGCGAGCTGGCCCCCCGCACCCGCAAGCCGCTGGGCGAAATCATGTTTGAGGGCGGCTGGCCCCGGCCCGAAGGCGAGCGCTACGACCAGGCCCCGGTGTAGGGTTTCAGCTTGTCCTAAAAAGCCGGCGCAGCCGCGTAATAGGGCCGCAGCAGCCTACGGCCGCACAAGCTGCATTCAAATGGAATAAGCGCCAAAAAGGCGGCTGGCTACGTAGCCAGCCGCCTTTTTGGCTTTGAGCAACTGCCCAGGGCTAGCGCACCAGCTCTACCCAGCCCTTGAGGATGCCGCCGCCGTTGGGCGGGGTGAGCAGGTAGTAATAGATGCCTTCGGCCAGGCCGTGGCCGTCCCAGGTGTTGCGGTAGGCGGCGCTTTCGTACACGAGCTGGCCCCAGCGCGAAAACACTTGCAGGCGCGGCGGGCAGCCCCCGATGCGCGGCGCGAAGTACTCGTTGAGGCGGTCGCCATTGGGGGTGAAGATGTTGGGAATCAGGGGTTCCATTACGCGTAGCGGGGCCATGGCTACCTGGGTAGAGCACAGGCTATTGCTATAGCGCAGGGTGGCCCGCACCTGGAAGGTGCCGGGCGTGGTGTAGGTGTGCGTTACGCTGAAGCCGGTGGCCGGGGTGCTGCCATCGCCAAAGTCCCAGGTCAGCACCGCGCCGGGCAGGCCCGAGAGGTTGGGCTGGCTAAAACGCGCCGTGTAGGGCACCACGGCCGGCGAGGCAAACTGCGCGGCCAGCGAGTCGCCGCACAGCACGGGCTGGCTCGTGGGCGCCATTACCAGCTCGGGCAGCAGCGTAATGCGCCGCGTGCGCGAGGCCTCGCACGAGGCGCCGGGCGCCACGGTGTAGGTAACAGCCACCGTGCCCGGCACGGCGGGCGGCGTAAACAGGCCCGTGGCCGTGGTGCCCGGCCCGCTCCACACGCCGCCGGCCGGCGTGGCCCGCAGCTGAATGGCCGTGCGGCTGCCGGGGCACAGGGCCGTGTCGGCGGGCATGGTGATGGGCAGCGGCCCCGGAATAACGGTGAGCGTGGTGGTGGCCCGGCCCACGCAGCCCTGCGCCGTGGTTACGGTGTAAGTCAGGGTTTGGGTGCCCACCAGGGCCTGCGTGGGCGTGAAGGCGTAGCCGCCGCCTACCGCGCTCGCCACGCCCGGCCCGCTCCAGACGCCGCCTGCCGGGCTGCCGCCTGCTAGGGCGGCCGCCCCGGCCCCGGCGCACATGGGCGGCAGGGTAGGGGCAGTTACCTGCGGCGGCAGCCCCACGGTCACGTTTTTGGTGCCCGTGATGGTGCAGGCCGTAATCACGCCCGGCAGCGAATAGGTAAGCACTTGCAGGCCCGCCAGCGCCGCCGTGGGCGTGAACACGTAGCCCGCACCCACCGAGCCCGACACGCCCGGCCCGCTCCAGATGCCGCCGGCGGGCTGGCCCACCAGCGCCACCGGCGCGGCCCCGAGGCATACCGTCACGTCGCCGCCCGTAAACACCGACTGCGGCTCAAAATTGAGCTAAAACGCGGCGTTGTTGCAGTTGCCGCTGTTGTTGGTGGCCGAGTAGGTAAACGCCCCCGGCGGCACCGGAAAGCCCGCCGCATCGGTGCAC
>JAKONR010000520.1 GCA_022701825.1 Hymenobacteraceae bacterium
CGGACACATTGGCAGAAGTAGTCGTTCGCGGCATGCAAGAAAGAAAGGGCACTGACATTGTGGTGCTCAATCTAAAAGAATTAAAGAATGCCGTAGCCGATTATTTCGTCATCTGCTCGGCCTCTTCTGATACCCAACTCGACGCCTTGGCGCGCTCGGTAGAGGAAGAAGTGGAAAAACTCACGGGCCAGCACCCTTGGCAAAGCGAAGGGCGCACCAATCGCGAGTGGGTTTTGTTGGATTACGTAGACGTGGTCGTACACGTTTTCCTGCGCGACCGGCGCCAGTTCTACGCGCTCGAAGAGCTGTGGGGCGACGCTGAGTTTACCTATATCGAAGAGCCTGCCGAGGCCACCCGCTAAAGCATTCGGGGGGCTGTGGCGTTAGTACCAGTAGCGGCGGCACCTGCCAACCAACCGGGGCAGCCCGCTGTTTCAACCCGAATTTCCATTATCCAGTCAATCATTTTTTATGTCTGATACCACGCCTAATAAGCGCCGCAAGCCGTCGGTGCCCAACCCCACGCCCCGGCCGGGCGTGCAGCTGTGGGTACTGGGCGGGCTGCTGTTTTTGCTGCTGGGCATGTTTGTGTTTAGTGGCTACAATGCGGCCATCAAAACCAACCAGCAAAAGTTTGAGCAAACGCTCCTTGCCGGCGATGTCGACAAAATAACGCTCTACAACGACAAGGTTGTCGAGTATACGCTTACACCGGCCGCCCTGCGCAAGCCCGAGTATCAAACTGAGCTAACTATGCATCGTGGCCCGTTCGTGGTGGGCCGCGAGGTGGCGTTTGCCTTCCCTATCGTCGATGCAAAGCTTTTTAAGGAGGACTTAGACAAGGTGCAGGCGAAGCTCGACCCGGCCCAGCGCAAGGGTTTTGGCATCGAAGAGCGCGTAAGCCTCCTCAGCTTCCTCACCGGCCCCGGTATGCTTATTCTGCTCATGGTCGGCTTTTGGGTGCTTATGCGCCGCGTGGGCAGTGCTGGCGGCCCCGGCGGTCAGATTTTCAACATCGGCAAGAGCCGCGCTGCCTTGTTTGAAGGTGGTGATAAAGTGAAAATCACGTTCAAGGACGTAGCTGGCCTTGAAGAAGCCAAAGAGGAAGTGCAGGAAATTGTGGAGTTTTTGAAGAACCCCAGCAAATTCACCATCCTGGGCGGTAAAATTCCGAAGGGCGCGCTGCTGGTTGGCCCTCCCGGTACTGGCAAAACGCTGCTGGCCAAGGCCGTAGCTGGTGAGGCTGACGTGCCTTTCTTCTCGCTCTCGGGTTCCGACTTCGTGGAGATGTTTGTGGGTGTGGGCGCGGCCCGCGTGCGCGATTTGTTCAAGCAAGCCAAGGCCAAAGCGCCCTGCATCATCTTCATCGATGAGATTGACGCCGTGGGCCGCTCGCGCAGCAAGGGCTCGATGCCCGGCGGCAACGACGAGCGCGAAAACACCCTGAACTCGCTGCTGGTCGAAATGGACGGCTTCGGCACCGATTCGGGCGTCATTATCCTGGCCGCTACCAACCGCCCCGATACCTTAGACTCGGCCTTGCTGCGCCCCGGCCGCTTCGACCGGCAGATTAGCATCGACAAGCCGGACATTAATGGTCGTACCCAGATTTTCCAGGTGCACCTCAAGCCGCTGACCCTCGGCACCGATGTGGATGCCAAGAAGCTGTCGGCCCAAACGCCGGGCTTCGCGGGTGCCGAAATCGCCAACGTCTGCAACGAGGCTGCTCTCATTGCCGCCCGCCGCGACAAGAAGTTCATCACCAACCAGGACTTTACCGATGCCATTGACCGCGTAATCGGCGGCCTGGAGAAGAAAAACAAAATCATTTCGCCCGGCGAAAAGCGCATCGTAGCCTACCACGAAGCGGGTCACGCCATTTCGGGCTGGTTTCTGGAGCACTGCGACCCGCTGGTGAAGGTGAGCATCGTGCCGCGTGGCGTGGCCGCGCTTGGCTATGCCCAATACCTGCCCAAAGAGCAGTTTCTGTACAACACCGAGCAACTGATTGACGAGATGTGCATGGCCCTTGGTGGCCGCGCCGCTGAGGAGCTGGTATTTGGTAAAATCTCGACCGGCGCACTGAGCGACCTCGAGCGCATCACCAAAATGGCGTACAGCATTGTGACCATGTACGGCATGAACGCCAAGCTCGGCAACGTGTCGTTCTACGACTCGAAAGGCCAGAATGAATACGGCTTCTCGAAGCCGTATTCGGAAGCCACCTCGCAAATGATAGACGAGGAAGTTCGCACGATTATCGACAGCGCCTACACCCGCACCAAGGAGCTGCTCACCGAGCGCCGCCACGAGCTGGAGGTAATCGCCAAAGAGCTATTGGAGAAAGAAGTGCTGTTGCAAGACGACCTCGAACGCTTGGTAGGCAAGCGCCCCTTTGGCGGCCAAACCAACTACCAGGCCCACATGGCCGGCACCGACCGCTCGGAAACCGCCAGCGAAGTGAAAAGCGAAAACCCCGGCGCCAAAATCGCTTCGGACTTGCCTGAGCTACACCTGCCCGGCATGCCCGAGTCGGAAACGGCGTAGCGGAGCAAGTTAAGCTACTAGTAAATGCCAGCCGTTTCCGGCTGGCATTTTTGCGTTTATGGCGCAACGGTAAGTTTGAAGAATAAATGCTTTCTTCGTGGCGAAGCCCACCTTTTACAACCAGCTACCGACATGAAAACGCAGCAATACTTTGGGTCGCAACGCGCTAGCTGGCTGGCCGGCTTATTAGGCCTGAACTTGGCGGCTTGCCAAAAGCCCGCGCCGATAGCGAAAGAATATCCCTATCTGATAAAGGTGCAGCTAGTAGGCTGCACAACTGGAAACGGTCGGCTATTCCGCAACAGGGGCGAACAAATAGATGATGTCGATAAGGTTGTAATGAAGGATGGACAAGCCGTTTTCAGGGGTAAGGTAAAGCAGGCTGGAGTCTACAGCGTGTCGTGTTTCTGTGAGAATATAAAGGATATTTACAGTGTAGACGTCTATTTGCCCGCCGATTCAGTTCAGGCATCGATATTACCCGGCGCTAATCAGCGGCCCGATATCTACCAACCAGCGGGTTTGGGGCACTTTGGGATAGGCTCGTACAACCTAAATACGCAGCTGTTTTCGACTGCGCCGCAACAGTGGGAAGTAGGCCGCTATTTGCTCATGCGCGATAGCCTTTGGAACAAGTATTTCCTAGATTTAAAGCAGCGGAAGGTCAAAATGGACGCGGCCATTGGGGCGGGCAATAAGCCCGAAATTGACCGCTGGTCCGATTCTACCCGCCGGGTGCAGGAGCGCTTTTCCGACTACATGGCGCGGGCCTCGGCGCAGTTTATTGAGCAGTATCCGCACTCAGCGGCGGTCTTGTTTGCCCTGCGCGATGCCGGCGATGCCCCCGTGGCCTTGCAACGCCTGCGCCCGTACTACCGGGCGCTGCCCGATTCGGTGCGGAACAGCTATTTCGGCCAGGGGCTGGCGTCGCGTTTTAAAGCGACGGCTACCACTACGCCGGCATCGCGCTAGCCGTGGCGGCGTGGCTAGTTGGCCGTAGCCCGGCCGCTACCTTTGCCCCATGTCTTCCCGCGATAGCATGTTGGCGCGCATCCGCACGGCCCTGGCCACCGGCCCCGCGCCCCAGCCGCCCCAGCCCGACTGGGTAGCCCCCGTGCACCCGCCCCTGCCCGAAACCGCCCTGGCCGAAACCTTCGCCGCAAACTTCCAGCGCATCGGCGGCGAGTTTTTCTACTGCGAAACCCTGGCCCAGCTCGGCACCGTGCTCCGTGCCTGGCTCGCCGAGCGCCTGCCCGAAGGCCAGCAGTTCTACGTGTGGGAGCCCGCTCTGCAAGCGTTATTAACGGCCGCAAATGTGCCGTTTCAGGCTACCGAAGCCGATTTTAAAGCCCAGGCCGCCGTGGGCCTCACCTCCTGCGAGGCGCTGGTGGCGCGCACCGGCAGCCTCGTGGTAGCCCCGGCCACGGCCAGCGGCCGGCGGCTCAGCATCTACCCCGACCAGCACCTCGTGCTGGCCCGCCCCAGCCAGGTAGTGGCCGAAATCGGCGACGCGCTGCGCGCCGTGCAGGCGCGCTACGGCGACGCGCTGCCGTCGATGCTCTCGCTCACCACCGGCCCGAGCCGCACGGCCGACATTGAAAAAACGCTGGTTTTGGGGGCGCACGGCCCGCGCCGGCTCACGTTGTTTTTGCTCGAAGATGGTGCCTAAACTTATTCCCGAGCTGCCGCCGCTGGCCTTGGCACCGGGCCAGCGGGTGTATTTCGCCTCCGATTTTCACCTCGGCGTGCCCGACGCGGCTACCTCCCGCGAGCGCGAGCGCCGCATTGTGCGCTGGCTCGATGAGGCTAGCAAGGACGCGGCAGCCATTTACCTGCTGGGCGACGTTTTTGACTTCTGGTTTGAGTACAAGCACGCCATTCCGCGCGGGTTTAGCCGCTTGCAGGGCAAGCTGGCCGAGCTCACCGATGGCGGCCTGCCTATCACGCTTTTCACCGGCAACCACGATATGTGGATGTTCGGCTACTTCACTCAGGAAATGGGTATTCCCATCCGCCGCGAGCCCGTGACGCAGCGCCTCGGCAACCAGCTCTTCCACCTCGGCCACGGCGATGGCCTCGGCCCCGGCGACTTTGCCTACAAGCGCCTGATGAAGCCCGTGTTCGACTCGCGGCTCATGCAGTGGCTCTTCGCCCGCGTGCACCCCAACCTCGGCATCGGCATCGCCAAAAAGTGGAGCCAGCGCTCGCGCCTCCAGAACGGCGACGCCGACGCCAACTATTTTGGCGAGGATGAGTGGCTGCTCGTATACTGCCGCGAGGTCGAGAAGCGCCGCCACCACGATTATTACGTATTTGGCCACCGGCACCTGCCGCTCGACGTGGAGGTAGGCCCCGGCAGCCGCTACCTCAATCTCGGGGAGTGGGTCAATTATTGCTCCTACGGCGTGTATGATGGTCACGAGCTGGTTCTGCGCGAGTACAAGGGTTGAGTTAAGAGTTAAGAGTTATGAGTTAAGAGTTAAAAATGGCCCACTCTTATTTTGGCTTTTTCTAACTCTTAACTCTCAACTCTTAACTCTTAACTCCCACGCCCAAACCACCGTGCCCAGCGCCGCCTCGGTAGCGCCCGCCGCCGGCGTGGCCCCGGTCGAAACTGCGCCCACGGCCAAAACCCTCAACCCCAACGCCGCTACCCCAGCGGCGGGCGCCTGGACGCTCGTCAAAACCCTGACGCTGCCTAACGCCAGCGCGGCGTCCATCGACCGGCGCGGTACGCTTTATCTAGCCGATAAGGACAACAACCTGCGCCAACTCACTACGGCTGGGCAGCCGCTCAATACCTACTCGCCGCCGCAGCCGGGCCATGTGGCGGTGCTGGAGGCGTGGAACCAGAATGCCGTGCTCGTCTTCTACGACGACCGCCAGCAGGTGCTGCTGCTCGACCGCTTTTTGGCCCCGCTCAGCGAAATACGGCTGGCCGACTACGTCGATGGCACCGTGCGGACGGCCACGCTCGCGCCCGACGGCCTGCTCTGGCTGCTCGATGAAAGCAACCTCGTGCTGCGCGAGTTTGACCCCCAAAACCTGCGCCTGGTGCAGAACACGCCGCTCGACCTGCTCATCGGCCGCAGTCGGCCCGACTTCCGCTTCCTGCGCCAGTACCAGAACAACATCTACCTCGTAGACCGCACCAGCGGGGTTTTTGTCTTCGACAACCTCGGCAACTACCGCAAAAAGCTGCCCTTCACGGGCCTCGATTTTGTCACGTTTCGGGGCGATGAGCTGGCGTACCTCAAGGATGGCGCGCTGCATTTCTTCCACCTCTACAACCTTACCGAGCGCACCCAGCCGCTGCCCGAGGGGCTCGATGCAACCACCGTGCGCCAGGTGCTGCTCGGCGACCAGTACGCCTACTTCATCACGACCACAGGCGTGAGCTTGTACCAGTTGTAGAAGGGTAGCGAAAGGGTTGAGGCCTAACTAGGAAAACTGGGGTTTTGGCCCAGGTTCTGCGCGAAAAAAGCTGAACTAAAGAGTTGCTTGTAACGCAGTTGCACGGCCGTGGAAAGATGCTGAAAAGTGCAACCAGCGGATAGGTAGGCCGTTAGTTTGGGGCAGTTATTCCCCTCACTTTCCTCCCTGCTCCCATGAAAGCCCTCGTGTTTCACGGCCCCCGCCACGTCAGCGTCGATACGGTGGATGACCCCGTGCTCAAAGACTCGCGCGACGCCATTATCCGCGTCACGAGCACCGCCATTTGCGGCTCCGACCTGCACATCTACA
>JAKONR010000532.1 GCA_022701825.1 Hymenobacteraceae bacterium
CCACGCGCCTGCGCCGCACCGCCAGCCTCAGTCGCGACCTGCGCTTCGACACCGTCGACCTGGTCGACATCATTCTGGAGCTGGAACGCAGCTTCCACATCTACGTGCCCGATGAGGTGCCCTTCAACACGGTCGGCGACTTCGTGCGCTACGTGCGCGCCCACGCCGCCGCCGCGTAGAAAACGCGCAACCAATAAATAAAAAAGGCCCGTCCGATAATTCAGGCGGGCCTTTTCTATTTATTGACGGCTATTCATTATCGAACGTTGCCGCCCGCGTCGTTGTGCTGGCCTACGTTGCCATCGCGTGAGCCATCGCTGGTGTTGGCAATGTCGTCTACGCCAGCCGACTTGGCCGATTCGTTCGTAGGCTCGGGCAGCGGGCCATCGGGGCCCACGTCGCTGACGGGCTTGGTTATCGAAGAGGTAGGCGAAGTAGCCGAGCTGGGCGAGCCCAGGCCCGCATCGGTAGCCGACTGGCCGGTGCTGGCCGGCGCGGTGGGGTAGGGGCTGGTACCCGCGTTTTTGGCCGATTGGTTGGTGGCTTCCATGCTCAGGCGGTTGCTGGTAAATTGGTCGGGGTTGACTACGGTAGCGGCTTTGGCCTGCTCCCAGGCGTGAAACTTATCGAGCTCGTGCTTGATGGAAGTCGAAAACCAGGCCAGCAGGGCCATATCATCGAGCAAGCCCAGCACCGGGATGAAGTCCGGAATCAGGTCAATCGGCGAGATGAAGTAGATGAGTACGGCCACCGCGCCGACCACCGTAGTCGAAGGCAACTCAGTGTACTCGCCCGAAATGCTGAGCTTGATGAGCCGGAACAGGCTTTGCAGCGTTTCCCAGGCCTCGTGGGCCAGGGTGCCCAGCTCCTTTTTCTCGCTGGCCTTGGCGTAGGCATCAGTCAGCAGCTTCTTGAGGCGCGTGGGCTGCTTGAGGTAGCCCTCGGCGGCGGCCAGAAACTTCTTGAAAAACTTGGAGCCAGCGACATCGTCGCCGGAAGGAGCGGAATTATAAGTTGCCATGCGAAAAAAGGCGGTTGAAAGGCGTGGGAAGCGGCAAACTCGCCGCCAGGGCCTAGTACTCTATTCACTGCCGCAATGTTTTTGGCGGGCTGTAAAACGGAGTGGTACTCCGTTTCCGCGCCTGGGTGCTCGCCGCCCGCCAAGCGGAGTGCTACTCCGTCTTACACCAAAAAAGCGGCCCGCAACTGGGTAGCTGCGGGCCGCTTGCTATAGTGCGAACTTTGTAGTTCGCGTTCGTACTGACGGACGCGAACTACAAAGTTCGCGCTACGTTACTCTGCAGCCTGGGCCGTAGCGGCTTCGAGCATTTCCTCCGCCTGGGGCACTTCGGTGCCGGCTACGCGGCCGGCGGCGTAGAAATTGCGGCTGTAATACGCCTGGTGCAGCGAGCTGACCATCACGCCGCCGTTGGTGGCCGAGTGGGCAAATTTGCCGTCTTTCAGGTAAATGCCGACGTGGTAGATGTTGCCTTTGCCGTGGCTGAAAAACACGAGGTCGCCGGCTTTCATCTCCGTTTTGGCCACGCGCTTGGCCGAGCCAAACATGGCCCGCGAGCTGTGTTTGAGCGAGATGCCGTACACCTTCTTATATACTTGCGTCACGAAGCCCGAGCAGTCGGTGCCGCGGCGCGAGCTGGCGCCAAAGCTGTAGGGCGTGCCAATCCAATCCACGATGGTTTGGAGCAGGCTCTTGTTCTCGGTTTGGGCTAGTTTCACGCCGAGCGTCTGGCCGTAGTAGCCGTAGGCGAGCGAGTCGCGCGAGGCCGTGGTAGCCGCCGATTCGGGCTCTTCCGACTTTGCGGGGTCGCCGTTGTCGGCGAGCAGGCCCGAAAGCAGCGATGCTTCGGCTACGGCGGGCACGGCGCGGGGCGCGGTACCGGCCGAGGCCGAAGCATCGGGTGCTTTGTCAAAGCAGAAAGAGAGCGTAAGGGCAGCAGCGGCGAAGCAGGACAGCAGGATATTCTTCATCAGTCGTCGTTGGAGGTGGGCTCCGGCAGCGCCCTCGAGCTGGCTGACCGGGCAAAAAAGGTGGGAAGTGTTGCGCTAGGCGAAGCGACCAAAGCCGCCGGATTTAAGAAGTAAAAAGAGAGGTCGAATAGCTAATTTTTAGGGCTGGCTATGAAACCGGCCTGGCCAAAGCTAAGCACTAAATTTTTAAGCGGACGCGCAAAAAGCCGGAAAAAGTCAATAAATCCCGAAAAAACACCGTGAAATACCCGAAAATAGTTTTTGTAGCTTGCAACCATTACCGAAAATGCGTCGTAGCTTAGCCCGAATCCTGTACGCTATGAGTCCCCGCACGTTTGTTAATTCCCCGCTGGCCCGTATTGCCCGGCTGGTGCTCGGCAACAAGGGCAGCGTGGCGATGGTACTGGGCAAAACGGTGCACCTGAGCGGGGCCACCCGCGAGGAGTTTCTGGCCGACCCCGAGTGGGTGGCGCACGAGGAAGTGCACCTGCGCCAGGTGCGCGATTTGGGCCTGGCCCGCTTTCTGGCCGAGTACCTCCTTGAGTCGGCCCGCGTGGGCTACTACCAGAATAAGTTTGAGGTGGAGGCGCGCGAGGGTGCCCGGCAGTTTATGCTGGAGCGGGCGCGAGGCTTGCGCCAGCCGTAAGTGCCAGAAGCCGCCGCACTTGTCGTTACTTCGCGGCCGTGTTGCTACCCCCCGATTTCCGCCCTGCCACGTTGGCGCCCTGGCCAGCACTTGCTCTGTTATTGTTTGGCTTGTTGACGCCGCTTGCCGGCCGCGCTCAGACCCCAAAACCCGGCCCGATTGAGGTAATGGTCGTGGGCTTCGACCACCTCAATCAGCTGTACAACAAGCAGCCCGAATCGGACGTGTTCAGCCCCAAAAAGCAGGCCGAGCTGGCCCGGCTACGGGCGCAGTTGGCGCGTTTTCGGCCCGATGCCATCCTGCTGGAAGCAGAATCCCGCGAGCAGCTCCGGCTCGACAGCCTCTACGAGCAGTACCGGGCCGGCAAGCTGGCCTTCGCCACACTGCCCGAAGGGCGCGGCGAGCGCTACCAAGTGGGTTTCGCGCTGGCCCGGCAGCTGGGGCTGCCCGCGCCGCGTGGCATCGACTACTACGCTTCAACCTCACAAAACCTGCTGAGTACGGGCCGTAATATCAACTACTTCCGGCGCGACTGGCAGCAGCTACAAGCTGCATCGCGGCCGCTGCGGCGGCAGGTGCAGCACGATAGCCTGTCGCTCTACGACTACCTCGCGCTGGCCAACCAGCCGGCGCTCGTGCAGTTGATTCACCGGGCCACCTTCAACACGCCGGCGCTCGTGACGAGCGGCACGTTTTCGCCGTCGGGTACTAATACCGTGGATTTGGGCCGCGTCGATACGGCCTACGTGGGGGCGCACTACATCACGCTGTTCTACAACCGCAACCTGAAAATCTACGCCAACATCCTGCGGGCGCAGCAGCAAACCCCGGCCCGGCGCGTGCTGGTGATGATGGGCCTGGCCCACGTGGGCGTGCTGGAAGAGCTATTTGCCGCCAACCCCGACTACCGCGTGGTGCACGCGGCTAAGTATCTGAAAACAAAGGTTAAGCTGCGGCAGTAGCTGGCTTGCCTACAGCTGCGCCAGCCGCCCGCCGTCCACTACCAGCGTGGTGCCGTTGATGAAGTTGGCCTCGTCGGAGGCCAGGAAGCAGATGGCGGCGGCCAGCTCGTCGGGGGTCCCGATTTGGCCGGTAATCTTTTCGGTGCCGTTCTGCACGTTAGGGTTTTGGCGCAGCATGGGCGTTTCGACCGCGCCAGGCGCTATGGCGTTGATGCGGGCCTGGGTGTAGGGAATTTCGAGCGAGAGGCCGCGCACGAAGGCCTCGGTAGCGCCCTTGCTGGCGGCGTAGGGCACCACGTTGGGCGTGGTTTGGAAGGCGTGCACCGAACTGATGGCCACTATCGCGCCGCCCTTCATATGGGGCAAGCACAGCTGGCAGAGCCGAAAAAGCGCCCGCAGGTTCACGTTTTGCACGCGGTCCCACTGGGTGGGCGTGGTTTCGAGCAGCGGCGTATAGGTCATCATGGCCGCGTCGTTGATGAGCACATCGATGCGGCCATAGCGGTCCAGCGCATGTTTCACGGCGCGCACCAGGTCGGCGTCGCGGCCCACGTCGGTTTTGAGGAAAAACGCCTCGCCGCCGCCGGCTTTTATTTCGGCTACCGTTTCGCGGCCCTCCTTGGTGTCGCGGCTCAGGCACACCACTTTAGCGCCTTCGCGGCCCAGGCGCACGGCCGTGGCCCGGCCAATGCCGGAGGTAGCGCCCGTAACGAGGCAAACTTTATCTTGAAACCTGGCCATACTTAATCGGAGATAGCAGCGCTTAAAACTCAGCTACCAAACGGGCGGCGCGGCCGGTTGTTCGGCCAAGGTGGGCGGTTCGCCCAAAAAAGCGGTTCTGACCGAAGCCGCCGGCAGCCGGCTTCGGCCACCGGGCGAGCGCAGCCGTATAGTGCTTCATGGTTTTTTCATCAATTTTGCTGGCGGCCGTCGAACCCTTTTCCTGGCGGCGGCTGCTGGTGTCGGACGACGCGCCGCTGAGCTTTTTGCTGGAAATCGGGCTGCGCTGCGTGCTCATGTTCGTGCTCACCATCGGGGCGCTGCGCGTGTCGGGCAAGCGCGGGGTGCGGCAACTGTCCATTTTCGAGTTTGGGCTGATACTTATCCTGGGCTCGGCCGCCGGCGATGCTACCCTTTACCACGACACGCCGCTACTGCACGCGCTCATGGTTTTTGTGGTGGTTATCGCGCTCTACATCGGGGCCAATTACCTGATAGACAGAAATCCGCGCATTGAATACCTGGTAGAAGGGGAGCCCGAGCTGATACTCGAAAATGGCGAAATCGACTACCCAGCCTTTACCAAAGCGCCCCTCACGGCGCAGGAGCTGTTTGGGCAGCTGCGGCAGCACCAGGTAGAGCACCTGGGGCAGGTGCGGCGCATCTACATCGAGGCCACGGGCGAGGTCAGCGCCTTCTTTTTCGAGCCCCAGGACGAGCGACCCGGCTTGCCCATCTGGCCCGAAATCTATCGCCACCCGCTGCACGAGCTGCCCAAAAAGGCCGCCTACGCCTGCCACGCCTGCGCCACCGTGCGCGAGCTGCCGGCCGGGCCGGCCCCGGCGTGCCCGCGCTGCCAGCGGCAGCACGGCTGGCTGCCAGCCTGCGCTACGCCCCGCGTGGGCTGAAAGCGGGGCGCAACCAACCGGCGCTAACTTACGAATACTAGCCGCCCGCCTTGGCTTGGCCAGCGCGGGCGGCGTTTTCTATCTCCTTCTCCTTACATAGTCTGTTGCGCATGGAACCTACTTCCCACCAGCCCGGCCTGTCGTCGCCCGCCGAAAACACGTCGCACACCGATAACTCGTTCTCGACCACGGCAGCCCACGCCACCGGCGCGGCCCCGTACCCTACCGATAGCCCCGCCAGCCCCCAGCCCGCCGATGGCAGCCTGAAAGGCAAGCTCGACAGCGCCGTCGCTACCAGCAAAGACAAGCTGAATACGGTAGTAGCCACCGGCAAAGAGAAACTCGACAATGCCGTAGCCAGCGGCAAGCAGTGGCTTGATAAATCGGGCGTAGCCGAGCAAGCGCAGCAACTGCCCCAAAAAGCCAAAGAATTAGGTAATCAAGCGCTGAATAAGGTCAACGGCCTGACCAACACGCAGAAAGCCGTAGCCGTTGGGTTTGTAGCGGCGGGCGTAGCCTTTCTGCTGGTGCGCGGCGGCAAAAAGAAACGGGAGGCCGGCGAGTACCGCGAGCGGCCCCGCAAGTCGCCCTTCGACCACCAGCCCAGCACCCGCGATGGCGACCACGCCTACGACCGCCGCGGCCAGCGCCCCTGGGGCGCCTCGCGCTACGGCACCGCCTCCACGCCCACCGGCAAGGCCCGCGTAGCCTCGGGCAGCGGCTACACCTCGGCCCCCGCGCCGCACAGCAACGACCACGGCCGCACTACCTCGTCGGACCGCAGCACCAGCGTGGGCGGCGGCTCGTTCGGTTCCGGCCAGCGCCGCGACCAGGGCCCGGCCGGCAGCCGGTACGATGCTAACGCTGGGGGTAGCCAAAATCCGAACTAGTTAATCCGTCATGCTGAGCGAAGCGCAGCGGAGTCGAAGCATCTCTACCGCACCGTTGCTAGCGTTATAGTCTACTCTGCTAAAGAGATGCTTCGACTCCGCTGCGCTCCGCTCAGCATGACGGATATAACCAGCAAACCAGAAACCCCACCCAAAGGGCCGGCCGCACGCGCAGCCGGCCCTTTGTGCGTAAACTTGCCCCATGCTCTTCTACACCGTGATGAAGCCCGTGGTGCGCCTGGGGCTGCGCGTGTTTTTTCGCCGCCTCGAAGTGCGCCACCGCGCGCGGCTGCGACTGCCCGGCCCGCTCATGCTGTGCGGCAACCACCCCAATACCCTCATGGACCCGCTCGTGACGGCCGTGCAGCGCCACGAGCCCATCGCGTTTCTGGCCAAGAGCACGTTCTTCAAGAACCCGATTTTGGGCGCTATTATGCGCTCGGGCAACTGCATTCCCATCTACCGCCGCCAAGATGCGGTGGGCGGCCCCGATGCCACGAGCGCCCGCCAGCTAGCCGCCAGCAACGAGGCTAGCTTTGGCCGCTGCTACGACTACCTCGAGCGCGGCGGCACGGTCATGATATTCCCGGAAGGCACCAGCGTGAGCGAGCGCCGCCTGCGCCCGCTCAAAACCGGGGCCGCCCGCATCGCGCTGGGCACCGAGGCGCGGCACGATTTTAAGCTAGGCCTGAAACTGGTGTGCGTGGGCACCAACTACTTCGACCCCACGCGCTTCCGCTCCGACGTGCTGCTCAACGTGGCCCCGCCCATCGTGGTGGCCGACTACGCCGCCCGCTACCGCGAGAACCCCGAAGCTGCCGCCGACGAGCTGACCGAGGAAATCCGCCGCCGCCTCACGCGCCGCCTCGTTATCAGCCGCGCCGCCGAAGACGACGCCCTGGCCCAGCAGGTCGAGCGCACCTTCGGCGACCACCTCAACCCTGACGACGACCCCAGCACACTCTACGATAACTTTGAGCTGAGCCGCACTTTACTCGACGCCGTGGCCTGGTTTGAGCAGCACGACGCCGGCCGGCTGGCCGCCCTGCGCGGCGCGCTCACTACTTACCTGGCCGAGCTTCAGCACCACAAAGTAGACGACGAGGCCCTCGACCAAACCCGCCGCCCCAGCACCGGCCTACCCGACTACCTCAGTTTGATTCTAGGCTTCCCGGTGTGGCTCTACGGGCTGCTGACCAACTATATACCCTACAAAATCCCGTCGCAGGTGGCGCGCCGGGCCACCAAGGAAACCGAGTTTATTGCCGCCATCATGCTGGGCGTCGGCATGATAACTTTCCCGCTGGCCTACGCCGTGGAGGCCGCCGCCGTGCAGCACTTCCTCACCCACGACTGGCGGCTGACGCTGCTCTTCGTGCTGAGTTTGCCGCTGGCCGGCTTTTATGCCCTCGGCTACTGGCAAACGCTGAGCGCACGCCTGCGCCGCCTGCGGGTGCGACAACTGCCGCTGGCCGTGCGCGCCGGGCTGCGCGCCCGCCGAGCGGCCGTGCTGGGTATGCTGGATGAGGCGCGGGCGGAGTATTTGAGCCGGATGCTGTAATTCCGTGTAGCGTAAGCTTTAGCTTGCGAGTGAGCGCAGCGAACAGCCACGTTATCTTACGTTAGCAGGCGTTTGCATACGCCAATGCTCGCTGCGCTCACTCGCAAGCTAGAGCTTACGCTACACGGAATTACTCATCCAGATACTGATGCACAAACTTGATGGCCATGCTGCCTTCGCCCACCGCCGAAGCCACCCGCGCCATCGCGCCGGCCCGCCCGTCGCCGGCCGCGAATAACCCCGGCACGCAGGTTTCCAGCAGATAAGGCTCGCGGGCTTTGCGCCAGGAAGTGGCGTAGCGCGGGTCGGTGACGAGGTCGCGGCCGGTGAGCAGGTAGCCCTTGGCGTCGCAGAGCGCGAGGTCGCAAATCCACTCCGTGCTGGGCTTGGCCCCGATGAAAATGAACAGCGCCCGCGCCGGGTGCTTCTCGGGCTCGCGGCCTTCGCGCTGAATCACCACGGCTTCGAGCGAGTTGCCGCCGCAAGCTTCGCGCACTTGGGTGTGCGGCAAAATCTCGATGTTGGGCG
>JAKONR010000535.1 GCA_022701825.1 Hymenobacteraceae bacterium
ACGTTCGCCCCGCCCCGCGCGGGGTTTCATTGGCCCGGCCCTTTGTAGCCCGCCGGGCATTTCGAAAGCTTATGCAAGTTTTGAAGTTTGGAGGCACTTCGGTGGCCTCGGCCGAGAACATCGGCAAAGTAATCGCCATCGTGACGCGCGCGCTGGCCCACGGACCGGTAGTACTGGTCGTGTCGGCCCTTGGTGGCACTACCGATGCGCTCATTAACGCCGGCCGCGCCGCCGCCGCGGGCGACGACAGCTTTCGCCAGGCCCTGCGCCAGCTCGAAGCCCGCCACCTCACCGCCGCCGAGCAACTGCTACCAAGCACCGATGCCCAAACCGAAATTCAGCCCTGGCTCACCGCGCAATTCACGGAGCTGGTCTTGTTGGCCAACGGCATTTTTGCCCTGGGCGAACTCTCGCCCCGCACCCTCGACCGCCTTATGAGCTACGGCGAGCTACTGAGCAGCCGCCTGGTAGTAGGCGCCTTGCAGGCGCGGGGCATCGCCGCCGCCTGGGCCGATAGTCGGCAGCTCATTCGCACCAACTCGCGCTTTGGCATGGCGCAGGTCGATGAGGCCGCGACTGAGCGGATAGTGGCTGATTTTCAAGCCAAAACCACCGAAAACCTGTGGGTAGCGCCCGGCTTTATCGCGGCCGATGCCGAGGGCCACACCACCACGCTGGGCCGCGGCGGCTCCGACTATACGGCCGCCATTCTGGCCGCCGCGCTGGGCGCGGAGAAGCTCGAAATCTGGACCGACGTGAGCGGGATGCTCACTGCCGACCCGCGCCTAGTGCGGGCGGCGCAGCCCATCGCGCGCATCAGCTACGAGGAGGCGATGGAATTGTCGCATTTTGGGGCCAAGGTGCTGTACGCGCCCACGGTGCAGCCGGTGCGGCAGCGCGGCATCCCGATGTGGATTAAAAACACCTTTGCCCCAAGCGATTACGGCACGCTGGTGGAGGTGGCCCCGCCGCCCAGCCCCGGCGTGGTGAAGGGCTTATCGAGCATCAGCAGCCTGGCCTTGCTCAACCTCGAAGGCGGCGGCATGGTGGGCGTGCCGGGCTTCGCGGCGCGGCTGTTTGCGGCGCTGGCGCGGGCGCGCATCAACGTGGTGCTCATCACCCAAAGCTCCAGCGAGCACAGCATCTGCGTGGGTGTGAACGAGGCCGACGTAGCCGCCGCCCAAGCCATTGTGGACGAAGAGTTTGCCGCCGAAATAACCACTGGCCGCCTCGACCCGTTGCGGCCCGAAACCGGGCTGGCAATAGTGGCGCTGGTGGGCGACAACATGCGCAACCACCCCGGCATCAGCGGGCGCTTGTTTAGCGCGCTGGGGCACAACGGGGTTAACATCCGGGCCATCGCGCAGGGCGCGAGCGAGCGCAACATTTCGACCGTCATTCGGGCGGCCGACGTGCGCAAGGCTATCAACGTGCTGCACGAGGAGTTTTTTGAGGCGACCTATAAGCAAGTCAATATCTTCCTCTTAGGCCCCGGCAACGTGGGCGGCAAGCTGCTGAGCCAGCTGGCCCAGCAGCAGCCCTACCTGCGCGACAAGCTCGGCCTCGACCTACGCGTGGTGGCCATCGCCAACAGCCGCCATTGCCTCGTGAGCGACGAGGGCGGCCTCGACCTCGCCACCTGGCCCGCCGCGCTGGAAACCGCCCCGGCCCTATTGCTACCCGAGCTTACCGAGCTCATTATCAGCAAAAACCTGCGTAACTCTATCTTCGTGGACGTGACCGCCAACCCGGCCGCCGCCGACCAATACGCCCCGCTGCTGGCCAAGAGCGTGGCCGTGGTAGCCTGCAATAAGGTAGCCGCCTCCAGCGAGTACGCCAGCTACCGGCAGCTCAAGCAGCTGGCCCGCGACTTCAACACCAAGTTTCTCTTTGAAACCAACGTGGGCGCGGGCCTGCCCGTCATCGGCACGCTGGGCGACCTCACGCGCAGCGGCGATGTGGTGCGCCGGATGCAGGCCGTGCTGTCGGGCACGCTCAACTTCGTGTTCAACAACTACGATGGCACCCGCCCCTTTGCCGAAGTAGTGCGCCAGGCCCAGCACGAAGGCTACACCGAGCCCGACCCGCGCCTCGACCTCAACGGCTCGGACGTGGCCCGCAAAATCCTCATCCTGGCCCGCGAAGCCGGCCAGCAGCTCGAAATGAGCGACGTAGCCAACGAAAGCTTCCTGCCCGCCTCCTGCCTCGAAGGCGACGTAGAAGCGTTTTACGAGCAACTGGCCGTGCACGAGCCGCACTTCCGCGCCCTCTACGACGCGGCCGCCCGCCAGGGCAAGCGCCTCAAGTTCGTGGCGCAGTACGCCGGGGGTCAGGCCTCGGTGGGCTTGCAGCAAATCGCGCCCGGCCACGACCTCTACGAGCTGCGCGGCAAAGACAACGTGGTGCTTTTTTACACCGACCGCTACCCCGAGCAGCCGCTGGTGGTGAAGGGTGCGGGCGCGGGGGCCGAGGTTACGGCGAGCGGCGTATTTGCGGATATTATTCGGGCGGCGCGGCTGTAAAAACGGCTGTCATTGCGAGCGCAGCGAAGCAATCGCACCCGAACGGAACCCGAACAGCTCGCCCTGATGCGATTGCTTCGCTGCGCTCGCAATGACAAGCGTTTTATGACGCGCTTCTTACAGTATGCCCCTCCCCTCCTCCGTCACCGTCCACGCGCCAGCTACCATCGCCAATGTCGGCTGCGGCTTCGACGTGCTGGGCCTCTGCCTCACCGCGCCCTACGACACAATCACGCTGCGCCGATGCGAGCAGCCGGGCCTCACCATCACGCACCTCGACGACTACCACCTGCCCACCGACCCCACCCACAACGTGGCCGGCGCCGCCCTGCTGGCCCTGCTGCGCGAGGTGCCCGAAACGCTGGGTTTCGAGGTCGAAATCACGAAGGGCATCCGGCCGGGCAGCGGCATTGGCAGCAGCGCGGCCAGCGCGGCGGGCGCGGTAGTGGCGGCCAATGCGCTGCTAGGCAACCGGTTTGACAACAAGCAGCTCATCGACATGGCCATGTATGGCGAGGCGGTGGCCTCGGGCGTGCGCCACGCCGACAACATCGCGCCGGCCATTTGCGGCGGCTTCACGCTGGTGCGGGCCGTGCAGCCGGTACTCGATGTAGTGGCCCTACCCGCCCCCGCGCTGTGGGTGGCGGTGGTGCACCCGCAGTTTGAGGTGAAGACCAAGGAAGCCCGCGCCGTACTGCCGACCCAGGTGCCGCTGTCGCTGGCCGTGCGCCAGTGGGCCAATGTGGGCGGCCTGGTCGCCGGCTTTCTAACCCAGGATTTTGAGTTAATCGGCCGCGCGCTAGACGACTACATCGTGGAGCCGGCCCGCGCCGCCCTGCTCCCCGGCCTGGGCGACGCTAAAAAGCGGGCGCTGGCGGCCGGGGCGCTGGGCGGCGGCATTTCGGGCTCGGGGCCGTCGATTTTTATGCTCAACAAGGACGAAGCCACGGCCCACGCCGCCGCCGAGGCCATGGGCGCGGTGTACCAAAAAATGGGTATTGCGTTTCACCTACACGTGGGGCCAATTGCGACGCAAGGCGCGCGGGTAGTTAATTTTTAGCTGTTAGCTTCTGGCTGCTAGCTATTAGCTACTGCCTATTTGAAAGCTAACAGCTAGCAGCCAAAAGCTAACAGCTAAAAAATGCAGTATTACAGCCTCAACCGCCAGTCGCCGCCCATTGATTTTCGCGCCGCCACCATTGCCGGCCAAGCGCCGGATGGCGGCTTGTACTTCCCCGAAACCATCCCGCAGTTCTCGGCGGAATTCCTAGACAGCCTGCCCACGCTATCGCCCGCCGACCTTGCCTACCAGGTGATGCAGCCTTACGTGGGCGATACCATCCCGGCGGCCGAGCTGCGCCGCATCTGCGCCGAAACGGTGAATTTCCCGTTTCCGCTGGTGCCCGTGACCGGGCGGATAAGCGCACTGGAGCTGTTTCACGGGCCGACGCTGGCATTTAAGGACGTGGGCGCGCGCTTTATGAGCCGCTGCCTAGGCTACTTCTCGCGGGGCGAAAGCGCGCCCGTGACGGTGCTGGTGGCTACTTCGGGCGATACGGGCGGGGCCGTGGCGCACGGGTTTTTGGGCGTGCCGGGCGTAGAGGTCGTCATTCTCTACCCTTCGGGCAAGGTGAGCCCGTTGCAGGAGTTGCAGCTCACTACGCTGGGCCAGAATATCACGGCGCTCGAAGTGCAGGGCAATTTTGACGATTGCCAGGCCCTGGTGAAGCAGGCATTCAAGGATGACAGCCTAACCAGCCGTCGCACGCTCACCTCAGCCAATAGCATCAACGTGGCGCGCTGGCTGCCGCAGCAGCTCTACTACTTGTTTGCTCTGCAACAGTGGACGCCAGCCGCGCCACCCGTCATTTCGGTGCCCAGCGGCAACTTCGGCAACCTCTGCGCCGGGCTGCTGGCCCACGCCTCGGGGCTACCGGTGGGCCATTTTATCGCGGCCTGCAACGCCAACGATGCGGGCGCGGAGTATTTGCGCACGGCCATTTTTGCGCCCAAAACGGCGGTGGCGACCATTTCTAATGCGATGGACGTGGGCCATCCCAGCAACTTCGTCCGCATTCTGGAGCTATTCAAGCATGAACACGCTACTATCAGCCAGCTGCTGAACGGCTACTCGGTGAGCGATGCCGACACCAGCGCCACCATCCGGCGCGTGGAGGCCGAGCGTGGCTACCTGCTCGACCCGCACGGCGCGGTGGCGTTTTTTGCGCTAGAAAAATACCTGGCCGACTACCCGGCCGCAGCGGGTTTTTTGCTGGCCACGGCCCACCCGGTCAAGTTCCCCGAAGTAGTCGAGCCGCTCATCGGCCGCCCGGTCGAGCTGCCCGCCGCGTTGCACTACCTCTTGGAAAAGCCCAAACATAGCGTGCCGTTGGCCCCGAGCTACGAGGCACTGCGCACGTGGCTGCTATCGTAGCGCAACCTTCGGGCCGCCAAACCAGTTGCCGCACTATGCTTTTGCCTTCTCTCGAGCCTAAACACGCCCTGGCGGCGCTACTGGCGCTGGCCGCCTGCCGCCCCGACCAAATAAAGCACCTGCCCGGCACCAAGCAAATAGCCGAAGAAACGGCCAACTGGGAGGTCAAGCGCATCATGCCCAGCGACTTGCTGCACGCCACGCGCTGGGCCGGCGACTCGCTCACCGCCTACGCCGACACGCTGCTGCGCCGCACCCTGGCCCGCGAGCTGGCTAAGGGTGGCTTGGCAAAAGCGGCCTCTTTTTGCCGCCCCCAAAGCTACCCCGCCACCGACTCGATGGCCCGCAAGTGGCACATCCGCCCGCGCCGCGCCGAGTGGCAGCCGGCGGCTACGGGGGCCACGGCTGCCATCACGGCCGCCGGCTTGCAGCCCGATACCGTACGCCTCATTGGGCGGCCAGCGGCCGACACCTTCTACTACCAGCGGCCCATCGTGCTGCGCAATACGCTGTGCCTGCGCTGCCACGGCCAGCCGGGCCGCGACCTCACCACCACCGAGGCCAAGCTGCTACAGGCCCAGCACCCAACCCTGCGCGCCGTGGGCCGGCAGCGCGGCCAAGTGCTTGGTGCGTGGCAGCTAACGCTGGAGCGCGACGGCGTGGCCGAATTTTACACCATGAAAACGCGTAAGAAATGGAAGGAGCACAAAATGCCCAAGTTGTTTTAATCTATTAGCCATGAACCCAGAACACGACCCAATTATCATTATCGGCGCGGGTATGGCCGGGCTGGCGTGCGCCAACTGGCTGCACCGCGCCGGCCGCGCCGTGCTGGTGCTCGATGCCGCCGACGCGGTAGGTGGCCGTGTGCGCACCGATGTCACGCCCGAGGGTTTTCGGCTCGACCGGGGCTTTCAGATTCTGCTCACCGACTACCCCGAGGCGCGGCGCATGTTCGACTACGGCGCGCTGAATTTGAAAAAATACCGGTCCGGTGCGGTAGTGCGGCTGGCCGATGGGCGCGCAACCACGCTCGAAAATCCGTTGCAGCAGCCGTTGGCGGCTTTTACGGCGCTGGCCTCGCCCATTGGCACGCTTACGGATAAGCTGCTCATTGCCAAGCTAGCGGCTCAGCTGCAAGGGCAGGCTCCCGAGGCCCTGCTGGCGCAACCCAGCGAAACCACCCTGGCCTTTTTGCGCCGCTACGGCTGGAGCGAGCAGATTATAAACAACTTCTTTCGGCCGTTTTTTGGCGGCGTGTACCTCGACCGTGAGCTCGGCACGGCCAGCAATTTCTTTCAGTTTGTTTTTCAGCAGTTTATCAAAGGGGATGCGGCCGTACCGGCCCTGGGTATGCAGCAGCTGCCCGAGCAGATAGCCGCCCGCCTGCCCGCCAGTAGCCTCCGCCTCAATACCGCCGTGGCTGCCGTGCTTGATGCCGGCCGCCGCGTGCGCCTGGCCAGCGGCGAAACGCTGCCGGCCGCCGCTACCGTAGTGGCTACCGATGGCCCGGCCGCCACCCGGCTTTTGGGCAGCGACCTGCCAGCCCCGCTGACTACTGCCGCCCGGCCTACCACCTGCACCTATTTTGCCACGGCGGGCGCGGCGCCCAGCCTTGGCCACAAGCTACTGCACCTCAACGCGCTGCCCGGCGCGCTGGCGCACAACGTCGCCTTCCCGGCCGAGGTGAGCGCGGCGGTGGTGCCGGCCGGCCAGGGCCTGGTATCGGTGAGCACGCACGGCGCGCACGGCCTCACCGACGAGGCCCTGACCGAGCGCCTGCGCCCGGAGCTGGCGGCGTGGTTTGGGCCGGCGGCCCGGCAGTGGCAGCATTTGCGCACCTATCGCATCGCGCAGGCGCTGCCGGTATACGGGCCGGGCCAGCCGGCGCAGCAGCCGCTGCGCCTGCACGGTACGCTATTTCGCTGCGGCGACTGGGCAGCGTATCCTTCGCTGAACGCGGCCCTGGGCACGGGCCGGCAAGTGGCCGACATACTGCTGAGCCAGTAGGCCACTTACAGGTAGTTGGTCGGGCATCGCGGCCAATGCGCCACCGGAAGCTGCGCATCCCATCGTTGCCTTTTGCGCGTTGAGACGCCAAAAGCCCGGCTAAGTAGCCGAGGCGCTACTTAGCCGGGAACGCGAAAGAAACCCGGTGTGGGGGAGGCGCTTACGCGGCTTTCTTGCGGGGCTGCTTAACCAACTCTTTCGGGTCTTTCTGCCTGGAGTTGGGGTGGCGGTTGATGTAGCCGCCGCCGGCCTTCTGGTAAGCCAGCGTGAGCAGTTGCGACTTGCGCGCACTCCAGGTGCCCGGTTCGCCGCCTTTAGCGGCGGCACGGATTTCGTTTTTCAGACGCTCGCGCAGGGCGGGGTCAGAATACGTATTTTCGAGGGTGCGACGGCGAGCGGCGGGGCGGGTTTTCGTCCGTTTTCGAATGGGGTTGCTACTGGCGTCGTCGGCAGGGATTGGAGTCTTCATCAGGGGAAGCCATATTAGTAGAACAACAAAGCAACGCACAGAAACCGATATGGTTGCACCCAATTCAATTTTATTTTTATTTTGTTTAATGCTAATAGTCAATTTGTTAAACAGAAAACTTCATCTGGCTATCATATCCCCTCCCACCTCCTACCCTCGATAACTGCCAGCCCCTAACCCGCGTATGGCGCGCAATAGCTGGCCTTATCGCCACTTTTTTTTCCTCATGCAAAAAAGATTACTTCGCTCCCTACTCGCCGGGCTCCTGGCTCTCGCTTTTTTATGGCCGGCCCAGGCCCAGAAGGTAGGCCTTGTGCTTAGTGGCGGCGGGGCCAAGGGCCTGGCCCACGTGGGAGTACTTAAGCAGCTGGAAGCCAATCATATTCCCATCGACTATATCATTGGCACCAGCATGGGGGCCATTATTGGGGCCATGTACTCGGCGGGCTACTCGCCCAGCGAGATTGAGCGCATCGTGCTCTCACCCGAGTTTCAGTACTGGGCCTCGGGCAAGCAGCTGCAAGACAAGACCTTCAATTACCTTACGGCCGAGCCCGACCCCTCGGCCCTACGCCTGGGCGTGGCCATCGACTCTACGCTGCGGGCCCAGGTGTCGCCCACGCTAGTCAACGACCTGAACCTGAACCTGGCTTTGGCCCGGCTGCTGGCCCCGGCCGGGGCCACGAGCGGCTACGATTTCGACCGGCTTTTTGTACCCTTCCGCTGCATCGCGGCCGAGGTATTTACGCGCACAGAGGTGGTGCAGAAAGCGGGCAACCTGGCCGACGCGGTGCGCAACTCGATGACGTTTCCGCTGGCTTTTCGGCCCATCCGCAACCCCGACGGCCGCTACCTGTTCGACGGGGCGGTGTTCAATAACTTTCCGGTCGATGTCATGCGCCGGGAGTTTCACCCCGACATCATTATCGGGGTGAACGTGGGCGACGTGGCCTTTAAAAAATACCCGTATCAGAAGGCTGATGAGCTGATAAACAGTACGCTGGCTTTTTTGGGCACCAGCGTGGCCGACACCACCGAAATTGCCCGCAACGGCATCTACATTCAGCCTAATTTGCAGGGCCTGGGCGCGGCCGACTTCGACAAGGTGCACCAGCTGGTGGGCAAGGGCGACACGGCCACGCAGCGCAAAATGGCGCTCATTCGGCAGCGCATCGGGCGGCGCGTCGATACGCTGGACTTGCAGCGGCGGCGGCTGGCGTTTCAGCAGGCCGCGCCCATGCCGCGCTTTGTGCAGGTGCGGGTGCAGGGCCTGCGCCCCGACCAGAATGCCTACGCCGAGCGGTTTTTTCGGCGCGATGGCAAGACCTATAACCTCGATGACCTGGAGGAAGGCTACTACCGCCTGGCGGCCGACGACTACTTCCGCAACATCTACCCGCGCATTCGCTACGACCAAGCCCTGAAAGGCTACGTATTTTCGGTAGATGCCCAGCAGAACAACAACGTGGCGGCCGAGGTAGGCTTTGCCCTTAGCACGCGGCCCATTGATAACCTGTACTTTGGCATTGAATTTAAGTACCTGCGCAGCCTGCTCTACTCGACTGAGGCCAACGTGAGCCTCGGGCGCTTCTACAACGGCGCGCAGGGCAGCTTCCGGGTCAACGTGCCGGGCCGGGTGCCCTACTTCATCCAGCCCCAAATCACGTATAACCAGTGGGACTACCAGAACACGGGCGGCGTGCTGGGGCGCGATGTGCTGAGCACGCAAGTGCGGCAGCAGGACACCAAAATCGGGGGGCAAATCGGCATTTCACCCCGCTACCGCGCCCGCGTTACCCTCGATTTGGGCGCGTTTTACAATGTCGATAATTACTCTGACACCGACGAGGTAAACTCAGCCGACGTGCTGGCGCGCACCTCGTTTAAGGGTGGCACGGCGGCCATCCGCTTCGCCCGCAACTCGCTCAACCGCAAGCAGTACGCCGTGGCCGGCCGGCGCTACGTGCTGAGCGTGCGCGGCGTAACGGGCACCGAGGCCTACACGCCCGGCACCAATTCGCTGCTGCGCGGCGAGGCCAGCCGCCACCACCAGTGGCTGCAGCTGCGGGCGGCCTACGAGCGCTTCGTGCCCCTCAAAAAAGACAAGCAAGCCTGGGGCTACTTTGGCGAAATGGTGCTGAGCGCACAGGGCCGCTTCTTCAACTACCGCTCGTCGCTCACGAGCGCGCCGGTGTTTGCGCCGCTGGTCGATTCGCGCACGCTGTTTCTGGATAATTACCGCTCGCCGCGCTACGCGGCCGTGGGTTTGCGCTACAGCCAGCCGGTATTCGGCAGCTTCGAGTGGCGCTCGGAGATTTATACCCACTTCAATTTCAACCCGCTACGCGAAGGCGACAACCAGCTGGCCATCATCGCGGCCAAGCTAAGCCGCCCGCACCTCACGGGCTCAACGGGCCTCATCTTTACCACGCCCGTGGGGCCGCTAGCCGTGCACGCCACGTATTACGACGACCCCAATCACCGCTTCGCGGTGTACGGGCATTTGGGGTATATTTTGTTTCGGAGCCGGGCGCTGGAGTAGGATGAGCGAGTGACTAGAATCACTCTTGAAGTAAAAAACGGGTTATGCTGAACCCAGTGAAGCATCTTGGCCGCTTCTTTAAAGCTGTTCAACGAAGCGGTAGAGATGCTTCATTATGTTCAGCATGACCCGTTTTTTACTTCAGCCTCTCTTCTAATTTAGTTATTCATTCACCACCGGCCAGCCTTCGGCATTATAGTCTACCTTGCTCAGCAGCAGCACGCGGCGCGAGTAGCCTTGCTCGTCGTTGATGGCGTCGAAAGTGGGCTGCTGGCGGTCGATGGCGTGGTAGAGCAGCCAGTCCTGGCCGTGGGCGTCGGTGACGAGGCTGTTGTGGCCGGGGGCCTGCCAGCGGGCGGTTTCGACCAGGATGGTGCCGGCCGTGCCAGTGGCCTGGGCCAGCGTTTGGTAGGGGCCGGTGGCGTGGCGGGCGCGGGCCACCAGCACGGCGTAGCGGGCGTCGGGGCCGCAGCAGTTGTCGCCCGAGTAAAAGAGGTAGTACCAGCCCTGCCGGTAATGCACCCAACTGCCCTCGATGAGGTGGCCGTAGGGCGACGGGTCGCCCGCCGCGCGGGGTTCGACGATGATTTTCGCCTCCGAATTTTCGGCGAAGCCCAGCCCGCCGGCCGCCAGCTCGCGCACCCGCAGCGGGCCGAAGCCCGAGCCCCAGAACAGCCACTGCCGCCCGTCGGTGGGGTCCACGAAGCGCATGGGGTCGATGTTCTCGAAGCCGGGGCCGCCGGCCAGCAGCGGCTGCCCGCTGTCGCGGAACGGCCCTGCGGGGCGCTCGGCCACGGCCACGCCCAGGCACAGGCCGGCGGCGGGGTCGTTGGGCTGGGCCGAGTAGTACATGAGGTAGCGGCCGTCGGGGTGGCGGCTCACGTCGGGCGCCCAAAAGCGCTGGCTGGTGGCCGCCCAAGCGGGCTTTTGGGGCAAGGCCTCGCCGAGGTGCTCCCAGCGTTGAAGGTCAAGCGAGCGCGCTACTTGAAAGTTGAGTATCTGGCCGTTGCGCTTGGTCTGGGTGGCGTAGGCGTAGTAGTAGCCATCGGGGGCCAGCAGCACGCTGGGGTCGGGAAAGTCGGCGTCGAGGACGAGCATGGTATGTAAGGTAAGCTTTAGCTTGCCAATCGCATGCTACGAATTCTACGCTTTAAAAGGCAAGCTAAAGCTTACCCTACCCGCCGATGGACGGAGGGCTTTACACTTAAAACGGCAAGCTCAAGCTTACCCTACACTCTTCTATCGCCTCGTAGGGCAGCAGGTGCCCGGCACCCGGCACCACCGTGAAAGGCGTGCCGCCGGGCAGCAGCGGCAGCGTTTGGCGGCGCTGCGCGTCGGGCGAGATGGCCATATCGGCCTCGCCCACCAGCAGCCGGCACGGCACCAGTATGGCGTGCATCCGGCTCGAAATATCTTCTTTCGAGCCGTGCTCGAGCCAGGCATTCCAGGCGGCCTGGGTGGTGCGCAAGTTGTCGGCCACTATCTGGGCGCACACCTCGGGCCGCAGCGGGCGGTCGGTGATGTTGGCCAG
>JAKONR010000014.1 GCA_022701825.1 Hymenobacteraceae bacterium
AAAAGCTGGCCAACGTGAACCTGCCCGACGGCGTGGACCCCGAGGTGCAGCCGCCCACCGGCCCCACCGGCGAGATTTACCGCTTCACCCTGACCTCAAAAACCAAGTCGGCCACCGAGCTTAAAACGCTGGAAGACTGGGTGATTGAGAAGAACCTGAAGGCCGTGCCCGGCGTGGGCGACGTGGTAAGCTTCGGCGGCAAGGTACGTACATACGAGGTGGCCGTGACGCCGCCGCTGCTCACCAAGTACGGCCTCACGGCCCTCGACGTGTACCAGGCCCTGCAACGCGCCAACGTGAACGTGGGCGGCGACATTGTACGCGAAGGCCAGCAGGCCTTTGTGGTGCGCGGCATCGGCATCGTGAAAAACGTGGCCGACATCGAGAAAATCCTAATTAAGAACGTGAACGGCGTGCCGGTGCTGGTCAGCAACATCGGCACCGTGCGGAAGGGCTCGCTGCCGCAACTCGGCATTGTGGGCCGCGACAACCACGACGACGTGGTAGAAGGCATCGTGCTGATGCGCAAGGGCGAAAACCCCGGCGCGGTGCTGCCGCTGCTCGAAGCCAAGGTAGACTACCTGAATACCACGGTGTTGCCCGGCGACGTCCGCATCAAGGTCTTCTACGACCGCTCGGAGCTCAACCAGCACACGCTGCACACGGTGGGCGAAAACGTGCTGATGGGTATCACGCTGGTTACCATCATCTTGCTGCTCTTTCTGGCCGATTGGCGCACGACGGTGACCGTGGCCATGGTAATTCCGCTGGCCTTGCTCTTCGCCTTCATTCTGATGCGCTGGAAGGGCATGACGGCCAACCTGTTGAGCATCGGGGCCATCGACTTCGGTATCATCATCGACGGGGCCGTGGTGATGGTGGAAGGTCTCTTCGTAATGCTGGCGCATTGGGCCGAGCACGAGGGCATGGAGAACTTTAACAAGCGCGCCAAGCTCAGCAAAATTCTGCACACGGGCACCGAGATGGGCAAATCCATCTTCACGTCTAAGCTCATCATTGTCACGGCGTTGATTCCGATTTTCTCCTTCCAGAAGGTCGAAGGCAAGCTGTTTTCGCCGCTGGCTTATACCCTCGGGTTTGCGCTGCTGGGGGCGCTGCTACTGGCGCTCACGCTGGTGCCGGTGCTGTCGAGTATCCTGCTGAAGAAGAACGTGCGCGAGCGGCACAACCCTCTCATTGAGGGGCTTAACAAAGTGTACGCGCCGCTGCTCGACCTGTTTATGAACAACCCGCGCCGCTCGATGATAGGCGCGGTGGTGGCCCTGTTCATCGGTATCGGGTCGTTCCACTTTGTGGGCACCGAGTTTTTGCCCCACCTCAACGAAGGCTCTATCTACGTGCGCGCCTCGTTGCCGCTGAGTGTCAGCCTCGAAGACTCGTATTACTACACCAAGCGCTTCCGGCAGGTCTTCGATGACTCGGTGAAATTCCCCGAAGTGCGGGGCGTGATTTCGCAAACCGGCCGCCCTAACGACGGTACCGACGCCACGGGCTTCTTCAACCAGGAGTTTTTCGTAGACCTCAAGCCCGCCGACCAGTGGAAGCGCAAAATCACGAAAGATGAGCTGATTGCCCAGATGCAGCAGGAGCTCAAGCAGTTCCGGGGCGTGGACTTCAACTTCTCGCAGCCAATTTCGGATAACGTGGAGGAAGCCGTGTCGGGCGTGAAAGGCTCGATGGCCGTGAAAATCAACGGTGACGACCTCAACTTCCTGGATAAGAAGGCCGATACCGTGTTCGCCATCCTCAAGAAAGTGCCCGGTATTGAGGACCTAGGGGTGTTCCGCAACCTCGGCCAGCCCGAGCTACACATCACCCTCGACCCCGACAAAATGGCCCAATACGGCGTAAGTTCGGCCGATGCCAACGCCGTGATTGAGATGGCCATTGGCGGCAAGGCCGTGAGCCAAGTGTATGAGGGTGAGCGCAAATTCGACATGCGCTTGCGCTACGACCAGCCCTACCGCTCGACCCCCGCCGAAATCGGCGACCTACTGGTGCCGACCCTCAACGGCGGCAAAGTGAAGCTTCAGGAGATTTCGAAGATTGAGAACGTGGCCGGCCCGGCCTTCATCTACCGCGAAAACAACTCGCGCTTCATCGCCGTGAAATTCTCGGTGCGCGGCCGCGACCTGGGCTCCACCATTGCCGACGCGCAGCAGCAGGTAGCCGCCCGCGTGAAGCTGCCCAAGGGCTACAGCATCCAGTGGAACGGCGAATTTGAAAACCAGGAGCGGGCGCAGCATCAGCTGGCTATCGTGGTGCCCATCAGTATTTTGGCCATCTTCTTCATTTTGTTCGTGTCGTTCGGCAACGTGCTCGACTCGGTGCTGGTGCTGCTCAACGTGCCGTTTGCCCTCATCGGCGGCATTGCGGCGCTGCTGCTCACGGGCGTCAACTTCAGCATCTCGGCCGGCGTGGGCTTCATCGCCCTCTTCGGGGTAGCCACCCAGGATGGCGTGATTCTGGTCAACAAATTTCGCCAGAACATGCGCGAAGGGATGCCGCTCGTACCCGCCATCAAGGATGGCGCCCGCTCGCTGCTGCGCCCGGTGGTAATGACCGCGCTCATGGCCTCACTTGGACTTTTGCCAGCCGCCCTTAGCACTGGCATTGGCTCCGAAACCCAGAAGCCATTGGCCATTGTGGTCATCGGCGGCCTTATCACGGCCACACTTTTATCGCTACTTATTTTGCCAACTGTATACGAATGGGTATATAGCAGCAGGCAGGAGCGCGAGCGTCATAAGTAACGATTTGGTAGAGAATTTGAAGTGAGCCTTCAGCCCCCTGGGCTGAAGGCTTTTTTTTTGGCTTCTAATCTCATTCTAATGCGTCTCTAATGAGTTTTTAATGTGCAGCTAATGAGTTTAAAATGAATCTTCATAATTGATGAGTGAAGTACGAAAACTTCATGTTAGATTTGCTCGACTACCTCTGTCAGGCTTCAAAGCAAAAAAGTGATTTTACAAAGATTCTTAGGTGTAGCTGTTCGCTACCTGCTCACGTCTGTGGTGCCCACCGCACCCCTTGCCCGCCGCCAGGCTGCCGGCTGCCTGGGGCTGGTGCTGGGCAGCCTCGCGCTGGCGCCCGCCGCCCACGCCCAAACGCCCCTGGCCACCGCGCCGGCCGCTTCCGACACCCTACGCCTGAGCTTGCCTGAGGCCGAAGCGCGCTTTGTGCAAAACAACCTGCAAGTGCTGGCTCAGCGCTACAACATCACGCAGCAGCAGGCGCTGGCCGTGCAGGCGCGCTTGATTGATAATCCGACGATTACGCTCGACCAGAATGCCTTGCAGCAGGCCATTCACCGGCAGGGCGCGGTGGGCGACAACCCCGATCTGCGCCGCAACCAGGTAGCCATTCAGGCGCAGCAACTGTTTGCGCTGGCGGGCCGCCGCAAGGCGGCCGGCCGCGCCCAGCAGCAGGCGGCCGTAGTCGAGCAGTTTAACCTCGAAGACTTGGTGCGCAACCTGCGCTTTCAGCTGCGCACCACGTTCTACGACATTCACTACCGCCGCCAGACGCTGCGCGTGTACGATACCGAGATTCCGCAGCTGCGCCGGACGGTGGACCTCTACCAGAGCCAGTTTGAGAAGGGCAACATCGCGCTCAAGGAGGTTATCCGCCTGAAAGCCTTCTTGTTTACGCTCGAAACCGAGCGCGTGGGGCTGATAACTGACCAGGCCAATTCGCAGGCTGACCTGCACATTTTGCTGCGCGACTCGACCAACGCCGTGTACCGCCCGGTAGTCAACCCCGACCGTATCCGCGACCTGTCGCTGAAGGCCTTTCCCGAGCAGCAGCTCATCGACACGGCCCTCGTGCGCCGCGCCGACCTGCTAAGCCGCCAGGCCGAGGTGCAGCGCCAGCAGCTAAACCTGCGCCTGCAACGCGCCGTGGCCACGCCCGACCTCGCTGTGGGCTACAGCTACGACCGCCTGGGCTCGTATTTTGACAACTATAACTCGATAACGCTGGGCGTGGCGGTACCCATCTTCAACCGCAACCAGGGCAACATTGCGGCGGCCAAGGCGCAGATAGGGGAGGCCCAGGCCCAGGCCGCCCAGCAGCAGCTCACGGTGCGCCGCGACGTGCACGAGGCCTACCAGGTAGCCCAGCGCCAAGACGACCTCTACCAGCACACCAGCCGCGACACCACGCCCTTCTCGAAGCTCATCGACAACATCGAGCAGGGCTACACCAAGCGCCTCATTAGCATTGTGGAGTACCTCGACTTTTACGAGGCTTACAAAAACAACGTGTTGCAGCTCAATACGCTGCGCGCCAACCGGATGCGAGCCTTTGAGAACGTGAACCTCTCGGTGGGCCGCGTGCTACTTAAGGCCGAGTAGGAACTTGTAGAACGGAGTGGTACTCCGTTCCCGCCCGGCGAGCTATCATGTCCGCCGCCAAACGGAGTGCCACTCCGTTTTACACTAGCCAGCATTTTTCGCTATTACTACTATCTGATAATGAACCGTTCTGCCCTTCTTTTTCTCCTCACCCTCGGCCTCGGTGCGTGCCACAAAGAGGCTGACACCGCCAAGGAGGAAACCCAAACCGAAACCGCCAAGCCGTTTTTCCTGGCCAACCAAACCCTGAAAGAGCTGGCCTTCGACACCGTGCGCCTGGAGCCCATGCGCAGCGAGCAGTCGTACTCGGGCCAGGTGACGACCAACGGCGACAAAACGGCCAACGTGGTGCCCCTGGTGGGCGGCGTGGTCGAAGACCTGCGCGTGGAGCTTGGCGACCACGTAACCAAGGCCCAGGTGCTGGCCGTGGTGCGCTCGGGCGAAATCGCCGATGTGCAAAACCAGAACTCCAACGCGGGCACCGACCTGGCCATTGCCAAGAAAAACCTGAGCGTGGCCGAAGACCAGTTTAAGGCCGGCCTGGCCGCCGAGCGCGACGTGGTGCTGGCCCGCGAAGAGCTGCGCAAAGCCCAGAGCAACCTCGGCAAAACCAACAAGCAGCTCGGCATCTACGGCGTCGACCGCAACGGCCACTACACCGTGATAGCCCCGATTTCGGGCTTCATCACCGATAAGGACGTGACGGAAAACATGCAGTACACGACCTCGAGCGTGGACAAGTTTTTCACCATCGCCGACCTCGACCAGGTGTGGGTATTAGCCAACGTATTCGAGGCCGATATTGATAAGGTGAAGGTTGGCTACCAGGCCGACATCACCACGCTTTCCTACCCCGACAAGCACTTTACGGGCGTAGTGGACAAGGTGTTCAACGTGCTCGACCCCGAGAGCAAGGCCCTGAAAGTGCGCATTAAACTCGCTAACCCCGGCTACCTGCTCAAGCCCGAGATGTACGCCCAGGTCCGCATCCTGAACACGGGTACACAAAAGGCGCTGGCGGTACCCGCCAACGCGGTGGTGTTCGACAAAGACCAGAATTTCGTGCTCGTGTACAAGAGCCAAAAAGAGGTCGATACCCGCCCCGTGACGGTGACCAAAACCGTGGGCAACGTCAGCTACGTGACCGGCGACTTGAAGCCCGGTGAGGCCATTATCACCAAGAATCAATTGCTCGTGTACGACGAGCTGAATGACTAAGCCATTGCTCTACAGTGTCATGCTGAGCGCAGCGCAGCGGAGTCGAAGCATCTCTACCGCTTCGTTGCTTGCGTCGATAGTTAGTACTGAGAAGATGCTTCGACTTCGCTGCGCTCCGCTCAGCATGACGGCCAATGAAATCTATAAAGTCAGTATCGACTTCTAAATGAATAAGTTTATCCAGGGCATCATTGCCTTTTCCCTGAAAAACCGGGGCTTTGTATTCCTGCTCACGCTCGTGGCTATTATTGCCGGGGTGGTGAGCTACCGGAACACGCCCATCGAGGCGTTTCCGGACGTGACGAACACCGAAATCACCATCATCACGCAGTGGCCCGGCCGCTCGGCCGAGGAGATTGAGAAGTTCGTGA
>JAKONR010000060.1 GCA_022701825.1 Hymenobacteraceae bacterium
TTGCCAATGACTTGGCTTTCAGCCAGAATATTGAGGCCACCGAGGCTGAGATTGAGCGCGTGCTACGCGTTATCCAAACGTTTGACCCGCCCGGCATCGCCGCCCGCGACCTGCCCGAGTGCCTGCTTTTGCAGCTAGAGCGCCGCCCGCAGGACGAAGCCACGCTGAATGCCGAGCGTATTCTCACCGAAACTTTCGAGGAATTTACCAAGAAGCACTACCAGCGCATTCAGCAAAAGCTCGACCTCGAAGACGAGGAGCTGAAAGAAGCCGTGGCCGTAATCTTGAAGCTGAACCCCAAGCCCGGCGGCAGCGGCCCCGTGAGCGGCGGCAAGGGCAGCGCCGGCGGCGCGCAGTACCTAATGCCCGACTTCATTCTCACCAACGACAACGGCGAGCTGAACCTGACCCTGAACGCCCGCAACGCCCCCGAGCTGCGCGTGAGCCGCGACTACCGCGAGATGCTCCAGACCTACGACAAGGCGGCCAAGAAGGACCAGAAAATGAAGGAGGCCGTGAGCTTCGTCAAGCAAAAGCTCGACTCGGCCAAGTGGTTTATCGACGCCATTCGGCAGCGCCAAAATACCCTGCTGCGCACCATGTCGGCGATAGTGGAGCGCCAGCGCGAGTTTTTCCTGACCGGCGACGACTCGAAGCTGCGGCCCATGATTCTCAAGGATATCGCCCAGGCCATCGGCATGGACATCTCGACCATCAGCCGGGTGGCCAACTCGAAGTCCATCCAGACCGAGCACGGTATTTATCCGCTCAAGTTCTTCTTCTCCGAAGGCATCGCCACCGACTCGGGCGAGGACGCCAGCAGCCGCGAAGTAAAAAGCATCTTGAAAGACCTCATCGGCGGCGAGAAGAAAGACCACCCGTTGAGCGACGATAAGCTCGAAAAAATGCTCAACGCCCGCGGCTACAACATCGCCCGCCGCACGGTAGCCAAATACCGCGAGCAGCTCAACATCCCGGTAGCCCGGCTGCGCAAAGAATTGTAAGCGAAGCCAAAAACCTGGCCTGATAAAGCCCAAAAGGCGGCCCCGGCACGTAGCCGGGGGCCGCCTTTTGGGCTTAGAAATCTATCTTGGTTATTTCGCCATCCGCACTTGCAGCTGCAAGCCCGCCGTGGTGGTAGTGGTGGTGCTGGTGGGCACGCTCACTACCAGCAGCAGCCCGTAGCGGTAGGGCGTGGGCGGCGTGGTGGGGGGGGCGCTGGCCTCATCGGTGCGAAAAACATAGACTTGCCCGGTGTTTACCGGGCCCACAAATTCGCCGGTGGCCGTACCAGACGCAGACGCCGCATAGACGCTCTGGATAGCCGCGTCGGTGAGTTGGTTGGCAAAGGTGGTAGCCGTGAGGCCCGTGGGGTAGATAAGCGTTCGGCGGCGGTTGGCGCTGGGCCAGCGGGCGCCATTCAAGGTAAGGCTAGTGGCGCTGGGCGACACGAGCGTGAGGCCATCGCGCAGAATAATGAGGTCGGTGAGGCGCTGGGCGGCGGCCTGCGCATCGCCGGGCGCGCCCGCTTTTACCACCGTGTAAGCGGGCAGGGCCAGGCCGGCGCGCAGGTGCAAAAAGCGCCGCGCCGACTTGACGCGTACCGTATCGTTGGAGCCCACGCCGATGGCCGGAACAACGAGCTTGAGCGTGTAGTCGTGGTACACGGCCAGCGAGTCGGGGCGGCGCATGCCCAGGCGCACGGCCCGGCTGGCGGTGGTTTCGCCGCTGCTGTTTTTGAGGTCGTACTGCCAGCGCTCGGCGCCGGTGGTGGTGCGCACGCCAAAAACGTTGGTGAAGGTGAAGTTGCTCAGGGGCTGGCCTTTGCGGTCGGTCAGCACGGTATCGAGGTACACGAAGCTCTCCGAGCTTTTGTCGATAGAGTCGCGGTTGAACGAGCTGAGGGGCGTGGGATACACGAAGGGATTGCGCCGGGGCTGGTACTGCACCGTCACGACCAGCCGGCCGAGGCTGGAGCCGCTCAGGTCGGTATTTTCGGCAAACACGCGGGTGGCCAGCGTATCGGCCGGGCTCAGGCCGGTGCGGTTGCTGGAAGTGTAGCGCGTGGTATTCACAAAATCGAGGCGCTGCGGGCCGTGCCCTTTGGCGCAGCCGGCCAGCACCAGCGCGGCCAGCAAAGAAGCTAAATAGAAACGCATAACGAAGGCAGCCAGGAAGGACGAGCGGCAAAGGTCGGCAGGCCAGGGCACACGCCCCGGCCGGGGGCGTGGGGCTAACGCGCCGCCGCGGGCAATTATTCCCTTGGCCCGGTGCTTTGTGCGCCGGGCGGGCCCAGGTGCCCAAAAGCCGCCCAAACCCGCCGTTCAGGTTACCTTTGGGGCCCGATGGCAGCTGCATTACCCGAGTTATTTCAAAACCCCGCCGGGCAGCTGGCGGCCGACCCGGCGGGGTTTCTGCGGCTGACCTGGCTGCCGGGGCCGCGCCAACTGGCCGATACGCAGAGCCTGCTGATGCAAATGGCCCGTGGGCTGCGGCAGTACGGCTGGGGCAAGGTGCTGGCCGACCAATCGCGCATGTCTTCCTTTTCGCCGGCCGAGCAGCAGTGGGTGCAGCAGTGGCTGCCCGAGGCCGTGGCAGCTGGCTACCGCTACGGGGCCATCGTGGTGTCGGCCGATACCTACGCCCGCCTGGCCACGGCCTTTATTACTACCAACGTGGGCGGCCTGCCGCTGCGCTACCGCTCCTTCGACGCGGTGCCCGACGCCGAAGCCTGGCTGCGGCGCGTAGGCTAAGGCACCGGCCAAGGCAACCTCCACGCGCCGCGCCTTCGGGAGGCCAAAATACCGCCTTTGCAGCCGGCTGGCCGGCCGCCGCAACGCCGGGCACGCGGTTTTGGCCCCGGCCCGGCCGCTATCTTTGCGCCCGCATGCCGGCCGCCCCCACGCTTCTTTACACCAATGCCGCTGGGCAGCTGTTGGCCGACCCGGCCGGTTTTTTGCGCACGTGCTGGGCCCCCGAAGCCCGCACTATGGCCGATACGCAGGCTTTGTTTACGAATATTGCCCACGCCTTGCATGCGCGCGGCTGGGGCCGGGTGCTGATAAACCAGGTGGGAATGCGGCCGTTTTCGGCCGCCGAGCAGCAGTGGGTGGCCCAGCAGTGGCTGCCCGAGGCCGTGCAGGCCGGCTACCGCTACGGAGCCGTGGTGGTTTCTACCGATGCCTACACGCGCCTGGCCACGGCCTATATCACCACCAGCGTGGGCGGCCTGCCGCTGCGCTACCGCTCCTTCGATACGGAGGCCGAAGCCGTGGCCTGGCTGCTGCAGCAGCCGGCCTGAGCGAGCCCGGCCGGGCCGCTATTTTTGCCCCACCTCTTCCTGCTAGTTCTCATGCACGAGCTTTTTGCCGAAAACCAGCCTTTCCGCGCCAATGGCCGCCTCTGGATAGAAGGCCCGGCCGACCGCTTCCTGGGCATCGGCCGGCTCGAACTGCTGGAGCGCATCGCGGCCACGGGCTCTATCTCGCGGGCGGCCAAGGAGATGGGCATGTCTTATAAGAAGGCCTGGGACCTGGTGAGCTCCATGAATGCCCAGGCCCGGCAGCCGCTGGTGGGCACCCAGGCCGGCGGCGCGCACGGCGGCGGCGCCGTGCTCACCGAAGCCGGGGCGCTAGCCGTGGCCGAGTTTCAGGCCATGCAGGCGCGCTTCGCCCAGTTTCTGGCCGACGAAACGGCCCGGCTGTATCAAGGCTGAGCCGGCGGCAGCGCCCACTGCCGCCGGCTCGTTTAGTTCGCTTTAGTTGGCTTGGCCGGGGTGGGTTTTGCCGTGGGCTTGTCCAAAAAGGCCTTCAGGGCGGGCGAAGGCTTGCCATCGTCGCCCCAGGCGCTGAGCTGGTAGTGGCTCCAGCTTTTGGCACCCTCGGGCTCCCAATAAAACACGCCCAAACCCTTGTTTTGGGGCACGGCGCGCACGGCTTGCTGGGTGGCTACCAGCAGGTCGTAGGTGTTTTTGACCAGCGTGTAGTCGCCGCCCACCTCGGCCACTACCACTTCCTTGCCGGGGTAGCGGCGCACCATATCCAGCAGGTTGGTGCGCAGGTTGGCGATGGAGGCGGTGTAGTCTTGCTTGAGCCAGTAGGGATAATACGACATGCCGATGACGTCGAACTTACCGCCGTTGCTGGTCAGGTTGTCAAAAAACGAGCGGTACAGGGCGTTGTCATTGCCCCGGTCGAGGTGCACCACCACTTTGGAGGTCGGGCTCACGGCCTTCACGGCCTCGTAGCCTTTGGTGATGAGCTGGGCGAGCTGGCCGAAGTTTTTGGTGCTGCCCTCGGGCCACAGCATCCCGCCGGGTATTTCGTTGCCGATTTGCACCCATTCGGGCGTTATGCCCGCCGCCTTCAGCATGGTCATCGTAGTGAAGGTGTGGCCGTAGAGGTCGGTGAGGAGCTGCGCAAAAGGATGGCTGGCCCAGGCGGCGGGCTTGGCCTGCTTGCCGGGGTCGGCCCAGGTATCGCTGTAGTGAAAGTCAATCATGACCCGAAACCCCAGGTCGGTAGCGCGCTTGGCCATCGTCACGACTTCGGCCGGGCTGCAATGCCCGCTGGCTTTGTCGTCGGACGGATTGACGAACACGCGCAGCCGTATCGAGTTGATGCCGTGCGCTTTCAGAATGGCAAAGCAGTCCTGGGCCACGCCCTGCTCGTTGTAGAACACGTAGCCGGTGGCCTCCATCTGCTGAAGCCAGCCCACGTCGGCCCCTTTGGCAAAGGTTTGGGCCGCGGCCGTGGGGGCGGTGCCCCAAATGCTGCCCAGCAGCAGGGCCGTGCGAAAAATGGCGGAGGATACTTTCATGGGCGACAAAACAAGCGGAAAAGGGGGCGTGGCGGGCTTTTTGCCGGCCCGCCGCAGCCAGCACAACTAGCCACAAGACGCAATGTTGGCCGCCGGGCTGCTCGCGGCGCGCCAGCGGGCTTTCTAGAGCGGCACCTGGGCTAAACATTCGGCCTCTCACTATCGTTATATTCGCCAAGATATAACGCGGGGCGTTTGATTTTGAGCGCACCCATTTGCGGAATTTACTTCTGGCAGCGGCCGTGGGGTGAAAACCAGCCGCCCCGCAGCGGCGGTAAAAACCGGCTGTCAGACTTTCTATGAAGAAAAAGCTACGAATTTTACGCGGCTCGCTGGCGTGGGCTGCCGCGCTGGTCCTGGCCTACCCAGCGGCGGCTCAAACGGCCCCGCCGCCCCGCCCGCCCGCGCGCCGCGACACGCTGCGCGCGGACCTCGGGGAGGTGGTGGTGGCGGCCTCGCGGGTGGAGGAGAGCTTCTTGCAATCGCCGGTAACGGTGGAAAAGCTCACTGCGCGGGCCATCCGGCTGTCGCCGGCGCCCTCCTTTTTTGAGTCGATTGAGCACCTGAAAGGCGTGCAGGTTATCACGCCCAGCCTGGGCTTTAAGGTGATAAACGCCCGGGGCTTCACCAACACCACCAACGTGCGCTTTGCGCAGCTCGTGGATGGCGTGGACAACCAGGCGCCGCACATCGGCGGGCCGATTGGCAACGTGTTGGGGCCGAGCGACCTGGATATTCTGAGCGTGGAGCTGGTGCCCGGCACCGCCGCCGCGCTCTACGGCCTGAACGCCATCAATGGGCTGGCTAATTTTACGACCAAAAACCCGTTTGACTACCAGGGCCTGAGCGTGCGCCAGCAAACGGGCGTGAACCACCTCAACGACCCGAATGTGAAGACGTTTGGGGCGGGTGGCACGTCGTCGAACGTCTATTCGGAAACCAGCCTGCGCTACGCCAAGGTACTCGTAGCCGACAAGCTGGCCTTTAAAGTAAACGCGACGTACCTGCGCGCCTACGACTGGGTGGCCAACGACCAGACCGATACTAACCCCAACGGCAACGCGACCACGGGGCTATTCGGGGCCGAAAACCCGGCCCGCGACCCGGTGAGTGGCTACGGCAACGAGTCGTCGAACCGCACGAACCTGACACTGGGCGGCCGGGTGTACTCGGTGGGGCGCACCGGCTACGACGAGCGCGACGTAGTTGATTATAACATTAAGAGCCTCAAGGCCGACGCGGCGCTGCACTACCGCTTTCGGCCGGGTGTGGCGCTGGCCTATACCTACCGCGTGGCGGGCTTCGACAACGTGTACCAGCGCTCGAACCGCTTCCGGCTGCAAGACTACCGCTTGCAGCAGCACGCCCTCACGCTGACCACGCCCGTGGTGCAGGCCCGCGCCTACCTTACCCAGGAGAACACTGGCCGCAGCTACAACCTGCGCTCGATGGCCGAAAACATCGACCGCAGCTACAAGCCCGATGCTGCCTGGAACGCCGACTACACCAGCGCCTGGAATGCCGCCACCGGCGGCGGCGCCAGCGTGGCCGCCGCGCACGCCGCCGCCCGCACGGCCGCCGATGCCGGCCGCCTGCTGCCCGGTACCACCGCCTTCACCCAGCGCCTGGCCCAGCTCCAAGATATTAATAACTGGGACCAGGGCGCGGCTCTGCGCGTGCAGGCCAACATGCTGCACGGCGAGGCCCAGGTGAACCTAGCCGAAGCCCTGCGCCGTAGTGGCAAGTATTTGACTGACAGGCTGGACCTGCTGGCCGGAGCCGACCACCGCACCTACGTGGTAGTGCCCGATGGCAACTACTTTGTGAACCCCGAGCCGGGTAAAGACGCGCTGGCCGACCGCCTGACGTATTCCAAAACCGGGGGCTTCGTGCAGGCGGGCGGCCGGCTTTGGCAGGAAAGGCTGCGCCTGACGGCCACGCTGCGGATGGATAAGAATGAGTATTTCGCCGTAAAGCTCAACCCGCGCTTTACGGCGGTTTTTTCGCCCGCGCAGCGGCAGAATTTTCGCCTCAGCTACCAGAGCGGCTACCGGTTTCCGAGCTTGTTCGAGGGGTTTTCCAACGTGAACAGCGGGCAGGTGAAGCGCATCGGTGGGCTGCGCGTGATGAGCGAGGGCGTGTTTGAGAACAGCTACACCCGCGCCAGCATCGACGCGTTTAATAACCAGGTAACGGCCGCCGTGAACGCCAACACATCGGCCCAAACCACGGCCCAGAAGCGGGCCGCCGCCATCTTGGCCAGCCAAAATACTCTGCAAAAGAACCCGTACACGTACCTCAAGCCCGAGTACATAAAGTCGCTCGAAATGGGCTACAAGGCGGCTTTCGGGGCCGTCGGCCGGCTGCTGGTCGATGTCGATTTTTACTACAACTCGTACCGCGATTTCATCGCGCAGGTCGAGGCCTACGTGCCCATCGGCCAGGTGGGCGTGGCCAATTCGCCCCTGCGCGACCCACAGTCAGCTGCGTATCAGCCGCTTACCGAAAGTGCCAGCGGCCTCAATGCCGTGGCTACCGCCCTCAATACCCGCGCCACCCAGGCCCGCTACCGCCTCTGGACCAACTCGCGCAGCCAGGTGCACAACTACGGTGGCTCGGCGGGCCTGCGCTACCAAGTGGCCGGCGGCTACCTGCTCGGCGGCAACGCCACTTACACCCGCCTCGACCGCACCGAAAACGGCGATGGCCTCGAAGACGGCTTCAACACCCCGCGCTGGATGTACAACCTGAGCCTGGCCAACGAGAACGCGTACCAAAATATCGGCTTTGGCCTCAACTTTCGGCACCAGGTCGGCTACTATTCCCAGACCTTTCTGGTCACTGGCGACGTGCCCGCCTACAGCACGCTCGATGCCCAGCTCAGCTACCAGATTCCGGCCGCCCAGGTGCGCCTGAAACTAGGCGCTACCAACGTGCTCAACCACTACTACGTGAGCTATTTGGGTGGGCCGAGCGTGGGCGGCTTGTATTACTTGACGGTGGCGTATGGGCTGTAAAAGCCTGGCAGTTGCCAGTGGGAGAGAAAACGACGAAGCAACCTTTCCTTTGCATTCGCTCTTTCTGAGAAACTAACGACAAAGGAAAGATTGCTTCGTCGTTCCTCCTTGCAATGACAGATTTGGTTTCTTCCGCTTCCAGCCCAATCCCCTTCACCCCTGCCGAGCGCCAGCGCTACCGCCGCCACCTCCAGCTCGCCGAAATTGGCGAGGTGGGCCAGGCGCGCCTGCGCGCCGCCCGTGTGCTGGTGGTGGGCGCGGGCGGCCTGGGCTGCCCCATTCTGCAATACCTGGCCGCCGCCGGCGTGGGCACGCTGGGCCTGGCCGATGCCGACAACGTGGAGCTGACCAACCTGCCCCGCCAGATTCTCTACGGCCCCGCCGACGTGGGCCAGCCCAAAATCGAGGCCGCCGCTCGCGCGCTGGCTCGCCTCAACAATTTGGTAGCGTATGAGTTACACCCAATGCGGGTGAATCCCGACAACGTGCGGGCCTTGGTGGCGGCCTACGACGTGGTGGTCGATGGCTCCGATAATTTTCCGACCCGCTACCTGCTCAACGATGCCTGCGTGAGCCTGGGCAAGCCGCTGGTATCGGGCGCCATTTACAAGTTTGAAGGGCAGGTTTCGGTCTTCAACTACCAGGGCGGGCCTACCTATCGCTGCCTGTTTCCGGAGCCGCCGAGCGCTGCCGAAGCACCCGACTGCAACACGACCGGCGTGCTCAACGTGCTGCCCGGTCTCATTGGCACGGTGCAGGCTACCGAGGCGCTGAAGGTGGTGCTGGGCCTCGGCGATGTGCTCAGCGGCCGGCTGTGGCTGCTCGATACGCTCAGCTTCCAGAGCCGCACGCTCCGCTTCAAGCGCGACCCGGTGCAAAGCCAGCTAAACCTGGATACGGCCAACCCAGCCGATTACTTCGACGCCAGCTGCGCGCCGGTTGCTTCCAATAACATATTGACTGCTAGTGAGCTGCGTGTGCTGCTCGCCTCGACCGAGCCGCCGCTGCTGCTCGATGTGCGCAACCCCCTGGAGCACCAGCGCCGCCACCTGCCGGGCGCTGTGCTGCTGCCCCTGCCGCAGCTCGCCGCCCGCGCCGCCGAGGTGCCGCGCCACGGGCCAGTGGTGGTGTATTGCCAAAGCGGCGTGCGCAGTGCCCAGGCCATGGAGCTGCTGCGCGGCCTGGGGCACGACAATGTGCGCACGCTAAGCGGCGGGATAGAAGAGTTTTAGCGTACAGTAAGCGTTAGCTAGCCGTTGCCGTCGGCAGAACCGCGTATGCTTCAGGCACCAGCGGCGAGCAAAAGCTTACCGCACAGCCGTTGTATACAACCTTATATAACGCTGTGAAGTTGGGAGGAATGAAAACACGCGGTTAGTGTTTAGGGTACTACAGTGACCGGCCCGGCCGGTTGATTTCCGTTTTTTGCATGAGCAGTCTTTCCTCACCTTCCACGCTGTACGACGCCCACGGCCGGCCCCTGGAATACCTACGCCTGGCCGTAACCGACCGCTGCAACCTGCGCTGCTTTTACTGCATGCCCGAAGAAGGCATCAAGTATATGCCTAAGCAAGAGCTGCTTAGCTACGAAGAAATGCTGCGGCTGGTGGCGCTAATGACCGGCCTGGGCGTGCGGAAAGTGCGCCTAACGGGCGGCGAACCCTTCGTGCGGCGCGATTTGGTGCCCTTTATGGAACGCCTGGCGGCTATTCCGGGCATCAACGACCTCAGCCTGACCACCAACGGTGTGCTCACCGCCCCGCACGTGCCCACCATGGCCCGCATGGGGGTGAAGGCCGTGAACCTCAGCCTGGACACGCTGGACCGGCAGCGCTTTTTCGAGATTACGCGGCGCGACGAGCTGCCGCAGGTAATGCGCACGTTTCATGCGTTGCTCGACGCCGGTATTCAGCTCAAAATCAACGCCGTCGTGATGAGCGACCGCAATATTCAGGACCTGGTGCCGCTGGCCGAGCTCACCCGCGAGCTGCCGGTAGAGGTGCGGTTTATCGAGGAAATGCCTTTCAATGGTGGCAGCCACGTGGCCACGCCCGAATCGCTGCCCTGGAACCACCGCCGCATTCGGCAGCACCTGGAGGCCCACCTGGGGCCGCTACTGCCCGCCTACGCGCCCGCCGGCGCCACCGCCGACGACTACACCGTAGCCGGCCACGTGGGCAAAATTGGCATCATTGCGGCCTATTCACGCACCTTTTGCGGCACCTGCAACCGCCTGCGCCTCACGGCCGAAGGCGGTATCAAAACCTGCCTCTACGACCAGGGCGTGCTCGACCTGCGCGCCATGCTGCGCGGCGGCTCGTCCGACCAGGAGATTGCCGAAGCGCTAAGTCAGGCTTTCTACCACCGCGCGGCCAATGGCTTCGAGGCCGAACGCCTGCGCCCTACGCACCAGCTCAATTTTGAGAGCATGGCCACGATAGGTGGGTAGTTTTTATCACTCCAATAAGCTGTTATTGTGACTATTACCGTTGCCCTTTTTGGTATTGCCCGCGAGATTGTGGGGCAGCCATCCATCGCCCTCGACGCGCCGGCCGGTCAGTCGGCCGCGGGCCTGCTAGCCGAGCTGCGCTCGGCTTATCCTGGCCTGGCGGGGCTGCGCAGCCTGGCCGTGGCCGTCAACAGTGAGTACGCCGCCGATGACGTGGTGCTCCACGAGCGCGACGAAATCGCGCTCATTCCGCCCGTGAGCGGCGGCTAGTGCTTGCCCGTGTTTGCTGGCCAGCCACCCTTTTTCTACTTCTTTCTTACCAAATGCAAATCGACCTCACCGACCAGCCCATCGACGTAGCGGCGGTGCTGCAAGCTGCCGAATCGGCGGAAGCCGGGGCCGTAAATGCCTTCATCGGCACGGTGCGCAACCGCAGTGAGGGCCGCCGCGTGGTGCGCCTGCACTACGAGGCCTACCCTCCCATGGCCCTGCGCCAACTAGCCCGCGTGGCCGAAATGGCCCAGGAAAAGTGGCCTATGCTGCGCAAAATCGCCATAACGCACCGCCACGGCACCCTCGAAATCGGCGACGTGGCCGTAGTGGTGGCCGTGTCTACACCGCACCGGGCCGACTCGTTTGCCGCCTGCGAGTACATCATCGACACGCTCAAAGAAGTGGTCCCCATCTGGAAGAAAGAGGAATACGAAGATGGCACCGTGTGGGTAGCCGCGCACCCGTAGCAGGCGGTAAAGCAGTAAGTTGCGAAAGAGCAGTGGGCAAGTAATGCCCTCATTCACGCCTCACTATTTTATTCAGTGTAGAGAAAATCGGACTTGCCGCCTGTTTTCTCTAGTAGCCTAACCTCTTCGATGACAATGCCGTGCGACATGGCCTTGCACATATCGTACACGGTGAGGGCGGCCACCGTGGCGCCGGTCAGGGCCTCCATCTCTATCCCGGTTTTGCCCGTGACGCGCGCGGTGCATTCAATAAGCAGCGAGTCGGGCTGCACGGCTTCGATGGTGATTTGGCAGTCATCGAGCCCCAGCGGGTGGCAGAGCGGGATGAGGTCGGCCGTCTTTTTGGCAGCCATCACGCCCGCGATAATGGCCGTTTGAAACACGGGGCCCTTGCGGGTCGGTAGGTCGCCGGCCTGCACCAGGGCCAAAATATCAGCCCCGACGCGCACCCTAGCGCGGGCCCGGGCCAGGCGGGCCGTCACGGCTTTTGGGCCCACGTTGACCATGGCGGGCTGGCCGGCTTCGTTGAGATGGGTGAGTTTGGGGGCTAAATCGGACATGAGCTGTGGGGAATGCGAATGCAAAGAAACGGCGACTTGGTCCGCTGGTTAGGTAGTTGGGCCCGCCGCACTATGCCCAAAGGCTACCCGTAGCGTGTGCACCTGCCCGGCCACCGCGTACCCATACGTTACGGCAAAGCCGTAGTACGCCCCGATTTGCTGCACGATGCTCAAACCCAGGCCCGGCGATTCGGTGGCGGCCGAATGCTTGCGGAAGCGCTCAAAAAAGCGGCTCGGGTCGCCGCCGATGGCCGCGCCAGGATTGCTGATTTCCAGCGCTTCGCCGCTGAGGCGCACCGTGATGCTGCCGCCCGGCTGGTTGTGCTTAATGGCGTTGTAAAGCAGGTTGTGGAGCAGCGAATCGGCCAGGCCGGGGTGCATGGCCAGCACGGGCGCCTGGTCGATGTGCCGGTGCAGCCGCAGGCCGCGGGCCTCTAGCAGCGGCGCCAGCTGGTCAACTTTTTCGTCGAGCACGGCGGCCAGGTTCAGCCGCTGCGTGGGGCCAAATTGCCGGTTTTCAATCTTGCTTAGCAGCCCCAGCGCCTGGTGCAGGCGCGAAAGGCGGCGCGTGGCCCCGTAGAGGTCGGCCAGCAGCGGGGCGGCCGTGGGGTCGGTGGCCAGGGCGGGCACTTGCAGCAATTGCTCGAGCTGCGCCTGCATAATGGCCAGCGGCGTTTGGGTTTCGTGGGCCGCGTTGGCCGTAAACTCGCGCAGACTCTCATAATCAGCCACCAAGCGCTGGCTCAGGTGCGTGACTGCCTGGTTGAGTTCAGCAAACTCATCGATGCGGGGCTGGGGCAGCACCAGCGGCCGGTGTTGCTGCAGGTCGTAGTGCCGCAGGGCCGCCAGCGTGCGGTGAAACTGCCGCCACAGGCGTTTGCTTAGCCATTGGTTTAGCCGCAAAATACTCAGCATCAGCACTACGAGTACGCCCAGCATCACCCCCAGCACCACGGCCAGCAGGTCGTTGGTTTCGACCAGCGACTTGCGCAGCGTTACCCACCGGGGCTGGCCCTGGGCCAGCAGCCGGAAGGTGAGCTGCCGGTGCGGCACGCAGGTGCCCTCCACCGGGTCGGGCAAAATGGTATCGGCCAGGCCCAATGGCCGGGGCCAGCTGCTCAGCACAAACTGGTCGGCAAAGGGCGTGGCTACCAGCGGCTGCCCCACCCGCACCAATGCCTCAATCTGCCGTTGGTGCAGGCCCAACTGCTCATCTACCTCGTGGCGCAGGGCCATTTGCATACCATAGTATAGCACGCCGCTGGCCAGGGCAAACAGCACCGCCACCACGGCCAGATAGTAGCGGTTGGTGGCGGCAAGAAGCTTCATTGGGCGGGTTTTAGGGTAAGGCGGTGAAGTAGGTAAGGAAGCAGCAAAAGCATTCGCCTTCACTCGCTTGCCCTAAAATCTATTCACTACTCAGCTTATAGCCAACGCCGTACATGGTACGGATGTAGTTGTCCGCGCCCTTATCCTGTAGTTTACGACGCAGGTTTTTGAGGTGCGTATAGATGAAGTCGAACGAGTCGGCCGTATCTACGGTATCGCCGCACAGGTGCTCGGCAATGGCTTCCTTGGTAAGAATACGACCAGGGTTGGCCAGTAGGTACAGCAGCAGGTCGTATTCTTTGCGAGTAAGAGGCACGGACTCGCCCCGCACCAGCACCTCGGCCTGCTCGGGCCACACGAGCAGGTCGCGGAACACGATATGATGCTGGCCCTGAAACTGCCGCCGCCGGATAATGGCTCGCAGCCGGGCATTTAGCTCCGAAAGGTGAAACGGCTTGATAAGGTAGTCATCAGCCCCGAGGTCGAGGCCAGCTACTTTATCCTCAATAGCATCGCGGGCCGTGATAATGAGCACACCGGCCGTAGAGCCATCAGCCTTGAGGGCACGCAATAAATCAAGCCCATTGCCATCGGGCAGCGTTAGGTCAAGTAGGATGCAATCGTAGCGGTAAAGCTTGATTTTTTCGTAGGCTTGGTCAAAGCCAGGAGCTACTTCGACCACGTAGCCGCCTTGGCGCAGTGCTTCAAGCAAGGTGCTGCGTAGCGCGGGCTCGTCTTCGACTAAGAGTAATTTCATGAGGTGGGAAAGAAGTACCGGCCCTAAAAAACGCAGGCATTCTGAAGGCATTCTGGTGCTCATTATTCTACCCCATCCTTATAAGCTTGGAAATCGCTAGGCTGCTGACCATCCCAGTTCCTCAAGTAAAATGCGGCGGCCATTGCGGCGTAATGCCTCGCCATCTTGCGTAGGCACCAAGCCTTGGTACAGTAATAGTGGGCGCGGTGGCCTATCAAGGCCAAATAGCGGGCCTCTAACCTGCCGCCTGGCTCGCGTCTATATGGTCAAGCCCGTGCGGGCCTACGAGTAAAAGCCGTTGTCTGATTTGTATGCTTGCACTCAAGCAGAACATACGTGCGGCGTATCATAGAGCAAGTATGGCCGTTAGGTAGTTTCTTCTAATGTGCAAGCGGCAAGTGAGTCGGGAAACGTTGGTCTGAAACAAGTATCTTATTCAAAAAGAGGCACTTTCGGTATAAGCAAAGCTCTTGTCCCACTGGCAAACGCAAGTTTGCCCAAGAAATACGCCATCTTGCCAATATTTAATTTTATTTATAAGTAGTTGATTTTCATGCGGTATTGCTCCTGCGTTTAGAGCATTTAGAAAAAAAGAGTAACTACTCTTTCGGCCAAAGCTTGTTTCTTAAAATTAAAATCGTACTTTTGCACTCCCAATCCGAAAGGGACTGGCCTGGTAACTGATTCACTCGAAAACGCTACCAAAAAATTTTAAAGAAAAATTTGGAAAGTTAAAAAGTCTTCGTACTTTTGCACTCCCAAATCGAAAGAAGCTACTCGCTGACAACGATAGAAAGCTGACACCAACACGAAATTTTATTTTAATTGGAAATAAAATTTGGAAAGTCAGAAAAACTTCTTACCTTTGCACTCCCAATCACAAACAGGGCTTGCAAACGACAAGAAAACGAGCTGCTTACCTGGCTCACACGGTTACACTAATTGAGTGTAACACACGTTCT
>JAKONR010000095.1 GCA_022701825.1 Hymenobacteraceae bacterium
GAGCGGCAATATCTGCCGCTGCGGGGCCTACGCCAACATCGTGGCCGCCATTCAGGACGTGAAGCAGGGAGGCCAGAAAGTATGAACCAGTTCCAATACGTGCGGGCGACCAAGCCCCAGGCGGCCATCGAGGTAGTGGCCAAAGACCCCACCGCCGCCTTCATCGCGGGCGGCACCAACCTGGTCGACCTGATGAAGCGCGGCGTGATGACCCCGCAAAAGCTGGTGGATATCAACCGGCTGCCGCTCAATAAAATCGAGCGCCAGGGCAACGCCTTGCGCGTGGGCGCGCTGGCCCTGAACTCGGCCGTGGCCAACGATGCGCAGGTGCGCGAGCACCACCCGCTGCTGGCGCTGGCCCTGCAAGCCGGGGCCTCGGGGCAGCTGCGCAACATGGCCACCGTGGGCGGCAATATGCTGCAACGCACCCGCTGCGCCTATTTCTACGACCTGAGTATGCCCTGCAACAAGCGCCAGCCCGGCACCGGCTGCGGCGCGCTCGAAGGCATCAACCGGATGCACGCCATTTTCGGGGCCAGCGACAAGTGCATCGCGGTGCACCCGTCGGACATGAGCGTGGCCCTGGTGGCGCTCGATGCCACCGTGCTGGTGAGCGGCCCCAAAGGCGACCGCCAGCTGCCTTTTGCCGACTTGCACCGCCTGCCCGGCAACACGCCCGAAAAGGATACCAACTTGCTCCCCGGCGAGTTGATTACGGCTGTCGATATTCCGGATAGCCCCTTCGCCAAGCACGTGCACTACCAAAAAGTGCGCGAGCGGGCCAGCTACGCCTTCGCCCTAGTGAGTGCGGCCGTGGCGCTGGACCTCGATGGCAACACCATCAAAGCGGCCCGCCTGGCGCTGGGCGGCGTAGCCCACAAGCCCTGGCGCCTCGCCGCCGCCGAGCAGGTGCTGGTGGGCCAGCCCGCCACGGAAGCCTCGTTCCGTCGGGCCGCCGAGGTGGCGATGCAAGGTGCCAAGGCGTTCAAGCACAATGCGTTTAAGCTGAAGCTAGCGCCTAATGCGCTGGTGCAGGCGCTGAAAACGGCTGCTGCCGCTTAGAAACTTAATGCAAAGGATGGCGCGGGGCTGCGCCCCGTGCCGGCTATTCGCCGGCTTCTGGCCGGCACGCCAGCGAACGTTGTTTAAAGTTTAAAAAACGGTGCCAGTTACCGCACCCAGACGTGCCGGCCGGAGGCCAGCGAATAGTCGGCACGGGGCGCAGCCCCGCGCCATCCCCGCGTTTTGGCCACACGGCACACATCCTGATTCAAATGAAAGAGCAAGCGCAACCCAAGCACATCGGGGCCGGCATGAACCGGGTCGATGGCTTTCAGAAAGTAACCGGCGCGGCCAAATACTCGGCCGAGTACGAACTGCCCGGCCTGGCCTACGGCGTGCTAGTGGGCAGCACCGTGGCCAAGGGCCGCATTACGAGCCTCGATACCAAGGCCGCCGCGGGCGCGCCGGGCGTGCTGGCGGTGGTCACGCACCTCAATTCGCCCAAAGTGCCGGGCTTCACGCCCAGCGGCAAAGACCCCTCGCAGCCCCAGACCGTGGGCGGGCGGCTGCAAGTGTTTCACGACGACAAAATCCGCTTTAGCGACCAGCCCATTGCCCTGGTAGTGGCCGATACGCTGGAGCGTGCCCGCTACGCCGCCCGGCTGGTGAAGGCGCAGTACGCCAAGGAGGCGCACCAGACCAACCTGCTGGAGGCTAAGTCCTTTCTGCCCACGCAGGCCAAGCAAAACCCGAAGTCGCCGATGGCCGACTACCAGCGCGGGCAGGGCGACGCCTACCAGGGCGGCGCGTTGAAAGTGGAAAGCGAATACATCATCCCGACCGAGATGCATCACCCGATGGAGATGCAGTCCATCACGGCGCACTGGGAGGCGGCCGACCGCCTCACGCTCTACGATAAGACGCAGGGTACGCAGGGCACGCGCCGCGATTTTGCCAAGGAGTGGAACCTGCCCGAGGAGAACGTGAAGGTAGTAGCCACCTTCGTGGGCGGGGCCTTTGGCAACGCCCTGCACAGCTGGCCGCACGAGTCGGCCGCCATCATTGGGGCCAAAGTGACGGGCCGCCCGGTGAAGCTGATGCTGACCCGCGAGCAGATGTTTACGCTGGTGGGCTACCGGCCCTATACCTGGCAGAAAATCGGGATGAGCGCCACGGCCGATGGTAAAATCACGGCCATCACGCACGAAAGCGTGGGGCAAACGTCAAGCTACGAGGAGTTTACCGAATCGACGCTGGCCCAGACGCGCATGATGTACCAAGCGCCCAACCTGGCCACGCGCTACCGCATCGCGGCCGTGGATGTGAGCACGCCCATCTGGATGCGCGGCCCCGGCGAGGCCACCGGCGCGTTTGCCCTGGAGTCGGCGATGGACGAAATGGCCTACCTGCTCAAGCTCGACCCGCTCGAATTCAGGCTGCGCAACTACACTGACCAAGACCCCGAGAAGAACCGGCCCTGGAGTACTAAGTTCCTGAAAGAGTGCTACCAGGCCGGGGCCGACCGCATTGGCTGGCGCAAACGGCAGCTCCAGCCTGGCGCGCTGCGTGAGGGCGACTGGCTGCTGGGCTACGGCATGGGCGTGGGCACGTTTGGGGCGCACCGCGGCGCGGCTCAGGTAAGCGCCCGCCTGCTGCCCACTGGCCGCGTGCTGCTGCAATGCGCCACCACCGACATCGGCCCCGGCACAGGCACGGCCATGACCCAAATCGCGGCCGATACGCTGGGCCTCGACCCGGCCCGCATCACCTTCGAGCTGGGCCAGTCGGGCTTCCCCAAGGCCGGCTCGCAGGGTGGCTCCTCCACCGTGAACACCGTGGGTCAGGCCGTGCAGGATGCCAGCCGCGCCCTGCTCGACAAGCTGCGCCAGCAGGCGGCGGCCGGCAACGCTGCCTTCGGCAGCGCCGCGCCGGCCGACGTGGTTTTTACCGATAAGCACTTGACCCTGAAAGGTAACGACGCCGCCCGCGTGGCCTACGCCGACCTGCTGCGCCAGCCCGATGCCGGCTTTGTGCTGGTGGAGTCGAAGCCCGACGGGGCCGACCAGCAGAAGTACTCGATGTACTCGTTTTCGGTGCATTTTGCCGAGGTGGCGGTGCACGTGCTCACCGGCGAGGTGCGGGTGCGCAAGCTCGTATCGTGCGCCGACGCGGGCACCATCGTGAACGAAAAAACCGCCGCCAACCAAATGAAAGGCGGCGCGGTGGGCGGCATCGGCATGGCCCTGATGGAGCACGCCATCATTGACGACCGCTACGGCCGCTACGTCACCAAGGATTTTGCCGACTATCACGTGCCCGTGCACGCCGACGCGCCCGCCGTGGAGGTGTACTTCGTGAACCAGCCCGACCCGCACGTGAACGCGCTCGGCACCAAGGGCATCGGCGAAATCGCCACCATCGGCGTGGCCCCCGCCATTGCCAACGCCGTGTTCAACGCCACCGGCAAGCGCGTGCGCGAGTTGCCTATTACGCCCGATAAGCTGGTGTAAAGTAGGTAGTTGCGCGGACTTTGTAGTCCGCGTGCGTTTGGTGCGTTCCCCAACGCACGCGGACTGCAAAGTCCGCGCAACTGCACTTCCCAACTCAAAAATATGCGGTCCCAGGCAGCCATTTCCGGGCTGCGGCCGTATAGGGGCCGACTAGGATTCACACCTTTTTTCACAGTTCTACGACCATGAACACCAAGCTTCTTTTCGCCACTGCTGCGCTGTTTGCCGCCACCGCTACCACCGCCTTCGCCCAAACCGGCCTCGAAGACGACAAAACCAAAACGACCGTCGATGGCATGAAAACCAAGACCAAGACGGCCAAAGATGGCAAGATGAAAGTGAAAGGCAAAGACGACGCCGGCAACGAGATGAAAGCCACCACCAAGCCCTACAAAGGCAAGATGGCCAAGCGCATGAACGGCGAAATGTCGGGCGACATGAAAATGAAGGACCACAAAGGCATGAAGCACCACAAGGGCATGAAAGGCGACACGACCAAAATGGGCGGTATGTAAGCTGCCAAGCCTTTTAAATGGCTACAAAAACCAGCCTTTCGGGGCTGGTTTTTTTGTGCGCGTTGCTATCGTCTGTCATTGCGAGCGCAGCGAAGCATTCGCACCTGTTGAGCTACGCCATACGGGTTCCGTTCGGATGCGATTGCTTCGCTGCGCTCGCAATGACAAACGCCGCCACCCAACGCTACCTTCGCCCCGCTATGCTGCGACTCGCCGTTGATATTGTTTTATTCGGGTACGCCGAACAGCAGCTGCACCTGTTGCTCATTAGGCGCAAATACGCGCCCATTGCCTGGGCCTTGCCGGGCGGCTTTGTGCTCGAAGACGAGGACCTCGACACCGCGGTGGCCCGCGAGCTGCGCGAAGAAGCCGGCGTAGCTGATGTTTACTTGGAGCAGCTCTACACCTTCGGGGCGGTGGCCCGCGACCCACGCCGCCGCGTGGTGAGCGTGGCGTACTACGGGCTGGTGAAGCCGGAGAAATTCACGCTTTCAGCTACTACTGATAGTGAAGAGGCCAAGTGGTTTCGCTTCGACCACCTGCCCGAACTGGCCTTCGACCACGCCGACATCATCCGGGTGGCGCACCAGCGCCTGCGGGCCAAGGTCACGTACCAGCCAGTCGGCTTTGAGCTGCTGCCCGATAAGTTTCTGTTTTCCGACTTGCAGCGCCTCTACGAAACGCTGCTGGGCCGCGAGCTGGACCGCCGCAATTTTCGGAAGAAAATTCTCTCCTTCGGCATCGTGGAGGAAACAGGGGAGAAGCAGCAAAACGTGGCCCACCGGGCGGGCAGTCTTTTTCGCTTCAATAAGGCGCGGTATGAGGAGATGGTGCAATCGGGTTTTTATTTTGAGCTGTAATACAGTGGGTTGAAAAAAATATTTTTGCAAATACAAATATTGTTGCCACCTTTGTGTAAAAAATACATTAAGTAATTCAGAAAGCCGAATAATACAGCGGCATACTAGTCATATGGAAAAGTGCATGGGAATAATAGTTGGCCGGTTTCAGGTACCACATTTAGGTTGGTACCCAGGCTACAAAACCTTACTAAGTTGCGTAGCTCGTGAAAGTGACAAAGTACTTATCTTATTAGGGGAGTCTACTAATCCTAATCAGGATAATCCTCTGTCATTTGGGCACCGGAGGGATATGCTTGCTGAGGAATATCCCGAGTTTGATGTGGCGCAAGTGCGTGATATGTCGGATGATAATAAATGGGTTCATAATCTTGATGCTGTTATCAATAACAAGTTGGTAAGCTTTGCGCTACATAATGCCGTTGTAACCCGAGCTCGTCTATATGGCGGTATGGAAAGCTTTTTGACTATGTATCATCAGCACGGTGGTCGGTTTCCTGCCACATTACTGCCAACTAAAACAGGCGTAGGTGGTGTCAACCTTGACATTAACCGCCGTATTGAGTCAGAACAGCGTAGTTCAGTCGATATGCGTGTTGGACTAATTCAAGCTTGGAGAGATAGAAAGGAGGCTGCATAAAGTTCAAGCAAGTAAGCGCCACTTTAGAAACTCCGGGATTAGTTGCATTTATTATGGAAACCCTCACCGCTCCCGACCAAACCGCCCTCATCACCCAGCTGCAAGCACAGCTGGCCCACCTCCAGCAAGCCCAGACGCAGCGGCCCAACATCCTGCTGCTGTCGGACGCCTACAAGTACTCGCACGCCAAGTTCTACGAGCCGGGCACCACGCGCATCTACTCGTACCTGGAGTCGCGCGGGC
>JAKONR010000108.1 GCA_022701825.1 Hymenobacteraceae bacterium
TAACCCTGGCTCGACCAAGCCCCCCATCAGCCAGCAGTGGTTCCCGGTCGGGGCGGGCATCTTCAACGAGGGCCGGCTGGTGGAAAAGCTTCAGCTGCAGGCCGGCCAGCAAATCAAACTCGGCATCGGGGCCACGCACGCGCAGGCCGGGCAGCAGTTTCAGTTCGTGGCCACGGCCACCGTGTCGCTCTATAAATTCTTGTAAGCCCATGCCCCGCCTTCCCTTTTCCCGCACCATTATCGACGTGCCCGTTTGCGACCGGCAGTTTGGCGACACGCTCATCAAGCAGCGCGCCCGCTTCACCACCCTTACCCACGAGCAGAATCTCGATGGCACCTGCCGGGTGGCTATTAGTGTCGTGGTCACCATGCACGCTACCGTGGCTGGTGAGTACGGCGAGCCGCTGGCGGCCCCCGGCTTCACGGCCCGGCCTTACGTGCTGGCGGCCGACAACAGCGCGCTGGTCGACGTGACGCCCGGCGCCACGTTTGGCGCCATCCTAGCCCGGCGCGGCGCCATGGAAACCGAGCAGCAGTGGCTCGACCGCACCGATACGTTCGCCCAGCCCACCATGCTGCAAGGTGATTTTTTCGAGTACCTGCGCGAAAACCAGGACGTGCGCATCGGCGACCTGATTCGCCAGCACATCACGCAGTCCGACGCCGCCCCCAGCACCTTCGCCTGATGCGGCGCCTCACCTTCACCGATTGGCTGCACTTGCTGGCCGCGCTAGCAGTGGCGGCTATTGTTATCGCTGTTTGTCAACGCATTCCAGTTCTTTACCGCTCCTAAAACGATGCCTTTTGCCGCCCTCACCCGCGAAATTATTAAAATGCTGGGCTTTCGCTCTGCCAGCGACCTGGCCAGCGGCACGCTGGGCTTGCAGCTCTACGGCCCCTCGGCGCTGAAGGGCCTGGCCGTTGGCACGCTGCTGGCCGGCGGCACGGCCTTCTGCACGCGCTGGATTTGGAACCCGCCCAGCGCCCTGCTGCTGCTGCTGTTTCTGGACCTGGCCAACGGCCGCTATGGCTACCAGGTGAGCAAGAAGCTGCGGGGCGTGGGCTTCAAGTGGAGCGAGTTCCAGCGGCTGGGCGGCATTCTGCTGAGCACCATCATCGTCATGGCCACCGTGCGCAATGCCATCAACAGCTACCCTTACTACGACTGGCTGGCTGACCTCGTGTTCGGCTGGCTCTTCACCACGAAGGCCCGCAAGGTGGTCGAGAAAATGGTAGCGCTGAAGGTGCAGGAGGAAGGCGCCGCCAACATTTTCAAAGTGGCCCTGCAGTGGCTGCTCAGCTCGAAGCTCGGCCCTGTCCTCGTCGATTCGATTCAACAAGCGCCGACCGCGCCCGCCAGCCCGGCGGCCCCCGAACAGCCCAGCTACCCCACGGCCACACCTACTACCACGCCATGAAGCTTACCACCGCCGAAACCCAGACCTACGCCCGCCTGGTGGCCAAGATGGCCGCGCCCGAGCCGAAGGCCCCAGCAGCCAAGAAGACTGCCACGAAGCCCAAAAAGAAAGCCCCCAAATCCTAACCCCTCTTTTCTGCATGAAGTACCTACTGTTTTTCTGCGCGCTGCTGCTGGCCAGCTGCGCCCGGCCCAACACGCCGCCCCCGCCGAAGGCTGAGCCTATTGGCCTCGACAGCCCTATCAAGCTGCGCCTGCACGCCGACGACTCGGGCTACACGCCGTCGCAGGTGGTGCGCCGCCGAGTATTCGGCCTACTGCCGCCGAAAAAGGTGGCCACCTCATCCTCCAGCCCCCTCTCCGGAAGAGAGGGGGTGCCCCGCAAGTGCAAAGGCTGCACCTTCAACCTCGTGGCCGGCAACCAGACGAACAACACGGCCGGCAAGAAAGCCACGCAGGCGGCCGGCGACGGGGCCACGGCCACGTCGGTGCCGAAAGCCAGCGCGCCCGTGGCCACGGCCAGCGGCGACGCCACCGACAATACGAAGGCTGGCCAGCGCGGCGGGGCTGCTGCTACGGCGCCCGGCGCGACCGCCACGGCCACCACCACCAAGCCCGGTTTTTGGGCGGCGGCACTGCCTGGGTTGGGCATTCTGGCGGGCATTGGCGCTATCTGGTGGGTAGTGGCCGGCGGCGGCGGGCTGTGGCTGGCGGCCCTGTGGCGGAAGAATAAACCCAATCAAGCCTAAGCCATGGTTATCAGCATCATCCGCAAGCCAAGCGCCCGAGGCGCAACGCTCAGCACCTGGTACGTCGATGGCCGCCAATTCTGCTTTGGCGTCGAGGATGTGGTGCGCGGCCCGGCCGAGGCCAAGGTCTACGGCAAAACGGCCATCCCCGCCGGCACCTACCGGGTGCGCGTCACCATGAGCAACCGTTTCAAGCGCCGGCTACCGCTACTGGTGAATATGCCCGGCGCTGCCATTCGCTTCGGTGATAAGCTCATCGATGATTGCGGCGTCCGGATTCACTCCGGCAACACCGCAGCGGATACGGAAGGCTGCCTGCTACCTGGCACTGCCTTCGGCCCAGACGGGGCCAGCGTCACCAGCAGCCGCGCCGCCTTCGACCAGCTCTTCCTGCTCATCGAGCAGGCCGTGGCCAACAACGAACCTATTACGCTCACTATTAAATAACCCTTTTTGATGCAAAAATTTCAGCGTTTCAACGTGGCCATCGGCGCCATCCTGGCCGTGGCCATCCTGTTTTTTGGCTTTCGCCTCCACTTGCCCGAGGGCTGGGCGCGCGGCGGCGTGGTGATGGCGGCCGCTGTGGTCTTCTTCCTGCTGGCCTTCGCCTGGAAGCCCAAGCCGCCGACCACCCTCAACAGCTTCGCCCTGCCGCTACTGCTTATAGCAGGAGTTAATAGTTGGCAGCTAGGAGCTGGCCTCGTGCTGCTGGCCCTGCTCGCCGCTGCCGGCAAGGCCGTGGCCGACGCCCAGGCCCATGGCAGCCCGCGCCTGCTAGCCTGGCGGCCGCGCTGGGCGGGGCCCGAGGCGTGGCGCCTGAAATACAAAGGCGGTGAGCCGTCGGCTGGGCCGGCCTTCCCGCTGGCCACCACGCTGCTGGTCTTTCTCACCGACCTCTGGCACTGCGCCAACTTCTTCACCTGGCTGGCGGCCGACGCGGCTGTGTTGCTGCTGGCCTGGGCGGGGGCGTGGCGCTGGTGGGCGGTGGCCTACGTCGTGGCGCGGCGGGTGGCGTTTCAGCCGCTGTATAGCTGGCTGCGCCGACCGTTATAACCAAAAAGGCCAGCACTAGGAGCGCTGGCCTTTTCGACTTTTTTTTACAACTCTTGAAAAGAGTAGTCCAAAGATAAACGCCCCGACCTGACCGGCTGGGGCGTTTTTATTTTTGGAATTTCCTTTCGTCTATTGGCTCATCATTGGTTGAATAACCAAGCAGGTTGTGAGCTTGGTTGCAATACTGCATACTAAAAAGGTCTACTAGATGAATGCCTGTAATCTGCTGCTTTCCCTCATACTCTACCAATGCCCACATAGCAATGGGCTCATAGCGCACCGGCCAAGGCTGGTCTAAATTATCAAGCGCCCAATTAGCTACTGGCCTAGTTGAGTAAACCGCAAAGGTTGGCTCACTGAGTGGGCAAATAGTAACCACTCTAATAGAGTGGCCTTCAGTTGGGGACGGCAGTTGTTCGATAGCAGGCATGAGAAATGTATTTGATGTGGTCAAATGTATGCTGCCTAACCCTTCCGAAACCACTTCTCAAACTGCTCCACGCGCAGCACCAGCGGCCCCGCCCCCGGCGAGACGTGCGCGTGGTGGTCGAGCACGAGGCGCACCTCGTCAAATTCTTTGGTGTAGCTGAGCTGGTACTGCTGGCCGATGCGGAAGCCGGCCCAGCCGTCGCCGACGGCGCCAGCAGTTTCGCCGATGAAGGTGCGGGTTTCGGTGGGCATAAATCAGGGTTATTTGGGTGCAAACCTGGGTGCAATGCATAAAAAATGCCCTTAGCGAGTATGCTAAGGGCATTTTCGTGGGCCCACTTGGAATCGAACCAAGGACCTGCTGATTATGAGTCAGCTGCTCTAACCGATTGAGCTATAGGCCCCAAGCCAGCACCGAGGCGCGGCTGCTGGGCCAAAGGTACGGCAGATTTTTATTTTTGGTGAGCGGAGGTAGCTCGCCGCCCCAACTTTGTGGGCCGGCAACCAGCCGCTCGCGCTCATGCTCCCTCACCTGCTTTTTGATTTTGGCGGCGTCATCATCGACATCGACTACGACCGCACCCCCGCCGCTTTCCGCCGCCTCAGCCGCGCGGGCAGCACCGTTGAGTACTCGCAAGCCAGCCAGGCCGGGCTATTCGACCTGCTCGAAACCGGCAAAATCTCGGCCGCCGAGTTTCGCGACGGGCTGCGCGACCTCTACGACCTCGACGCTACTGATGCAGAGATAGACGCTGCCTGGCACGCGCTGCTGCTCGACGTGCCCGCCGAGCGGCTGGCCCTCATCGGCGAGTTGCGGCGGGCGGGGCACGCCACGGCCCTGCTCTCCAACACCAATGCCCTGCACATCGCCGAAATCAACCGCCGGCTGGCCCTTCAGTACGGCTTCAAAAACGGCATTGCCGACTGCCTCGACCGCGTGTTCTACTCGCAGGAAGTGGGCTTTCGCAAGCCGGGTGAGGAGATATTTCACCACGCGCTGCGCGAAATGAACTGGCAGGCGGCCGATACGTTATTCATTGAGGACAGCCCGCAGCACATTGCCACGGCCCGCCGCCTGGGGCTGCGGGTGCTGCACCTGGCCCCGCCGCTCACCC
>JAKONR010000121.1 GCA_022701825.1 Hymenobacteraceae bacterium
GATAATCTGCTATTATTTACCGGTTTAGTTACAGTACGCAAAATAGGCTGGCCGCGGCCACCTTTGTTTTTATGAACCTGACTACCCGCGCCACCACCCCCGAGCTGATGGACGACCTGAGCCTGGCCACCGCCGAACTGCGCCAGAACCTCGATGAGCTCGAAACCATTAATACCTGGCTAGGGGGCTACCGGCCGGTGCTGGCCGCGCTGGCCCGGCTGAGGCAAAAATTTCCCACCGGCCGCCCGCTGCGCTTGGCCGACCTGGGCAGCGGCGGCGGCGATACCCTGCGCCACGTAGCAGCCTGGGCCCGGCGGCAGCGCGTAGCCGTGGCCCTCACCGGCGTCGATGCTAACGCCTTCATGCTCGACTACGCCGCCGCTAAAAGCCAGGCCTACCCCGAAATCAGCTATCAGCAGCTCGATATTTTTGCGCCCGAGTTTGCCGCCCAGCCCTACGACGTGCTCACGGCCAGCCTCTTCTGCCACCACTTCACCGATGCCGAGCTGGTGGCGCTGCTGCGGCGCTGGCGGCAGCAGGCGCAGGTAGCCGTCATTATCAACGACCTGCACCGCCACCCGCTGGCCTACTACAGCATCAAGCTGCTGACCCGGCTGCTCGGCGGCTCGCGGCTGGTGCAGCACGATGCACCGCTCTCGGTGGCCCGCGCTTTTTCGCGGGCCGACTGGCAGCGGCTGCTGGCCGCGGCGGGCATCGGGCACTACTCGCTGCGCTGGTGCTGGGCCTTTCGCTGGCAAGTAATTATCACTGCCCCAACGGCGTAAAACAGCCAGGCGGCGGTGCGCCGCGTAGCGGCAAGCCGCGCCTTGGGCCAAAAGCACACGAAAAATTCAGCTAAATGGTGATGCTGATGCAACTGCCGGCACGGGTATTTGGCTCTCCTTTTTGCGAAATCATACCTGCCTATTTTCAACCCTTTACCTGTTTTATCTCATGAAACTTCCCAAAGTATTGCTCAGCGCCATCGCGGTGGGCGTGGCCGTGCAAGCCACTACCAGCTGCGGCAGCAAAAAAAGCGACCCTAAGCCCAAAACGGAGCAACAAGGCAAAGAGCCCATGAACTGCCCCGGCTGCGGCCTAGGCTAAAAAAAGCCCGCAGCGTGGGCTTTCCGGCTCGCGCTGCCACGCCCGGCGCCCGGCTTTTTATATGCTTGCAAACCAATTATTTATTCCGTGAACAGCCGGCCGCAAATCCTGGCCGCGCTGGCCTGCAATCTCGACGCGGACATTCTGGCGGCGGCGCTGCCGCTGCTCGAAGCCGGCCGGGTCGAGGCCATCGAGTGGTCGTTCGACGCGCTATTTTGGGCCGAGCAAGTGCCCGATTGGTTTGAGAGCCTGCTCGATGCCTACGGCAGCGAGCAGCGGCTGCTGGGCCACGGCGTGTATTTTTCGCTGCTTTCGGGCCGCTGGACGCGCGCGCAGCAGCAGTGGCTGGCGCAGCTGCGGCAGCTGGCGGCGCGGTTTTCGTTTGCCCACATCACCGAGCACTTCGGGTTTTTCACGGGTCAGAATTTTCATCACGGCGCGCCGCTGCCCATCCCGTATTCGGCCAGTACGCTGCGCCTGGGGTGCGACCGCCTAGGCCGCCTCGCCGAAGCCTGCCGCTGCCCGGTAGGCCTCGAAAACCTGGCCTTTGCCTACTCGCTGGAGGAGGTGAAGCGGCACGGCGAGTTTCTGGACCAGTTGGTGGCGCCCGTCAATGGCTTTATTATCCTGGACCTGCACAACCTGTACTGCCAGCTGCACAATTTTTCGGTCGATTACGACGACCTCATCCGGCTGTATCCGCTCGACCGGGTGCGCGAAATCCATATTTCGGGCGGCAGTTGGGAAGCCTCGGCCCTGGAGCCCACCCGCAAAATCCGGCGCGATACCCACGACGAAGCCGTGCCCGACGAGGTATTTGGGCTGCTGGCGCGCACCATGCCCCGGTGCCCCAACCTGAAATACGTAGTGCTGGAGCAGCTCGGCAACGCCCTGCAAACCGAGGCCAGCCGCAGGCAGTTTGGCCGCGATTTTGGGCGCCTCGAAGCCTTGGTACAGCAGCACCAGCCCGCGCCAGGGCGGCCCGAGCGGCTGTTTTTGCCGCAGTGGCCCCAGCAGCCCGGCGCGGTGGCCGAAGACCTGCGTCTGCACGAGCAGCAGCAGCAGCTGTCGCAGATTCTGGAAACGTCGCGCTCGTATGAGGAAGCCCGGCAGCGGCTGCACGCCTCCGCGCTGGCCCATACCGACTGGGAGCTGGAGCGCTGGGCCCCGCCCATGCTCGAAACGGCCCTCAGCATCGCGCAAAAGTGGAAGAAATAAGTCGCTAGCGGCGCGCCGCCTCTACCCCAAAAATAGAAACAGCAGCCCTAGCACCAGGACGAACACCACGTACATTAGCCCATCGGACAAGATGTACTGGCGGTAGCGCCGGAAAAAGGCACGGAAATGGCTCATAAGCAAGGCAAAAGGGCCCGCAAAAGTACGACGGCTATTTTTTACGTACTTTTGAGGCTATCCTTGTTTTAACTTATTAATGGCTGTTATTCCCCTCAAACGCTGGATTTTCGCCCCTGACCCCGACCCGGCGACGGTGGCCGGGCTGGGGGAGGCCTTGACTATCAGCCCTATCCTGGCGCGCCTGCTGGCCCAGCGCGGCATTGCCTCGGCGGCGGCGGCGCGGGCCTTTTTTGAGCCTCAGCTCGCCGACCTGCCCGCGCCCTGGCTGATGTGCGACATGGACCGGGCCGTGGACCGGGTTATCAAGGCGCTGCGCGGGGGCGAAAAAATCCTGGTGCTGGGCGACTATGACGTGGACGGCATCACGTCGGTGGCGCTGGTGGTGAGCTACTTGCGCCCCCTGACCGACGCCCCCGATACGCCCGACGCCCAGAGCCACCTTCAGCCCTACATCCCCGACCGGCACCGCGAAGGCTACGGCATTTCGATGCAGGCCGTGGAGTTTGCCAAAAACCAGGGTTTCGGGCTCGTAATCGCCCTCGACTGCGGCGTGAAAGCCGTGGAGCAGGTCGCCTACGCCAATGAGCTGGGCCTCGATTTCATCATCTGCGACCACCACCTGCCCGGCGAGGAGCTGCCCGCCGCCGTGGCCGTGCTCGACCCCAAGCGCCTGGATTGCAGCTACCCGTACCCCGATTTGTCGGGCTGCGGCGTGGGCTTCAAGCTGCTGCAAGGCCTCACCGAGCGCCTGGGCCTGCCCCTGGCACCGCTCTACGCGCAGCTCGACCTCGTGACGGTGAGCATCGCGGCCGACGTGGTGCCCGTGACCGGCGAAAACCGGGTGCTGGCCGCCCACGGCCTGCGCCGCTTCAACGTGACCCAGGCCGCCGCCGCCCAGGCCGTGGCCCCGCCCGTGGAGCAGGCCGCCGCCGATACCGGCGATGGCCCCGCGCCGCGCCCGCACCACCCCGCCGCGCCCGCCCCGCAGGCGCCCGACGGCCTGCGCCCCGGCCTGGCCGCCCTGCACGAGCTGGCCGCCCCGCGCCAGGGCCCGCTGAGCCTCAGCTCGTTGGTATTTGGCTTCGCGCCGCGCATCAACGCGGCCGGGCGCATGGGCGACGCCCACCGCGCCGTGAACATGCTGCTGGCTGAAACCCAGCAGGAAGCCCGCTACACGGCCGAAGTGGTTGACCACATGAACCAGGAGCGCCGCCTCTCCGACGCGCGCACCACGCAGGAGGCGCTGGCGCTCATCGCCGATGACCCCGAGGGGGCCACCGCGCCGGCTACGGTGCTCTTTCAGCCGCACTGGCCGCAGGGCGTGCTGGGCATCGTGGCCTCGCGCTGCCTCGACCAGTACTACCGGCCCACCGTTATTCTCACCGAGAAGGATGGCATGGCTACCGGCTCGTCGCGCTCCATCGCGGGCTTCGACGTGCACGAGGTGCTGGAGGCCTGCGCGCCGCTGCTCAGCCAGTTTGGCGGGCACCGGGCGGCGGCCGGCCTCACGCTGCCCATCGAAAACCTGCCGGCTTTTCGGGCGCAGTTTATGCGCGAGGTAGCGGCCCGCGTGCCCAAGGACCAGCAGCCCGTGCGCCCGGTCGACATCGACTCGTGGCTCGATTTTACGCAGCTCACCGCCGATTTTCTCACCGAGATGCAGCGCATCGAGCCCTACGGCCCCGGCAACCCGGCCCCGGTGTTTGCCAGTGCCGGCCTTTTGGCGGTGCCGGGCTCGGTGCGGCCGGTAGGCCAGGCCGGCCACCTCAAGCTGCGCCTCACGCAGCCGGGCCAGTCGCCGGGCGTCACGCTCGATGCCATCGGCTTCGGGCTGGGTCACTACTTATCGCGCCTGCTGGAGCAGCCCGAGGCGCCGGTGCAGGCGTGCTATATCTTAGAAATGAACGAGTTTCGGGGCCAGCGCACGTTGCAGCTGCGCCTGCTCGATTTGCGCTGGGAGTGATTTTTTGGGCTGTTGGCTACTAGCTGCTGGCTGTTGGCTTCTCTCCTTGCGTAGAGAGAAAAGCTAACAGCCAGCAGCTAGTAGCCAACAGCCCAAACTATGCGTTACGTTTCCCTGGACCTCGAAACCAGCGGCTCCGACCCACTCCGGCACCAGGTGCTGGAGCTGGCGGCCGTGGTCGAAGACACCCGCCGCACCGCCAGCACGCCGCTGGCCGAGCTGCCCAGCTTCCGGCGCGCCCTGCGCCACCCCGAAATAACCGGCACGGCCGGCGCGCTCGCCCTCAATGCCCGCCTGCTCGAAGAGCTATCCGATAAGACCAAAGCCGACGCGCCCGACATCTGCGGCCCCGAGGAGGTGCTGCCGCAGCTGCGCGAGTTTCTGCTGGCCCACGGCTTCAAGCTCGACCCCAAAAACCGGGTCAGCTTCACCATTGCCGGCAAAAATATCGGGGTGTTCGACATTCCGTTTTTGCGGCAGCTTCCCGGCTGGGGCACCATCATCCGGGCTGAGCCTGCGGTACTCGACCCGGCCGCGTTTTACCTCAATTGGCATAAGGACTCGCGCCTGCCGAGTATGCTCATCTGCCAGGCGCGCTCGGGCCTGGGCGAGCCCCACGTGGCCCACGAGGCCCTGGCCGACGCACTGGAAGTGGTGCGCCTGCTGCGCCCGTTCTACGAGCGGCCCTTCTACAAAGAGGTATCCGGCGAGGCGCACTAGGCTTCTTCGCGTACGCATTCAGCCACATGGGCAATCTGAAGCCCGGCGGCTGAGCGTACGCCAATATCTTCCGTTTTGGAAGCTGCTGGGTAGAGCGTTGGTATTACCCAATCGGCCAGCTCACCGCCAGCCTGTCTCACTCAACAGTTACTTACCCAGTGGGTTAGGTTGTAGACTAGGAAACTGTGGGCTGGCGGCCGCCAGCATATTCATGGCCCTTACAAAGCGGTCTCCTTCAAATAAATAGTAGCGTGCATACCGCGTGCTGTCGGGCAGCGGTGCTCCCCGCCGCAGCTCGGCGCTGAACAGTTGAGTGTATTTATTACAGTAATCGGTCTGATAAAATCGCTGATTGACAGCTAGCAAGGGGTTTTGCAGTGGTGGTTGCAGGCTAATTTGGGCCATGTCGTAGTACTCAGCCACCACGTAGAGCCGATAGCCGCGCTGGTGGCAAATGGCCTGTACGCTCTGCAAAGAAGCGCACACTTGGCTGTGGCAGCGTGGCCCCCATAGGTACACCAGCGTGGTGTCTGCGCTGTGCATCGCCTGCAACAGACTACGAGCCGCGACTGCGTAGATAGCTCGGTCGCCCAACGCGGGAATGGTACTATCGGGCGGCACAAACTGAATTTGTGTCTGCTCCGCCGGGGTCAGGCGCTTGTAGCCGCTGTAGAAGCCTGGGGTGCGGGTGATAAGGCAGCCGGATAGCAATCCACCCATCAGCAATAGTAACAGCAGCTTCATTGTTAGTGGATTAAGAAGAACGGTTTTATCCGCGCTAATGTAGCACAAAACTAATTAGGTCCGATTTTGACAGCGCTCCAAGGGAAGTTTGCTGTCAAAATCGGACCTGGATTCTAGTTGTTCAATCCAACTTACCAGCTGCTGCTGGCGCCGCCGCCGCCGCTGCTGCCGCCCCCAAAGCCGCCGAAACCACCGCCGCCACCTCCTCCGAAGCCGCCGCCCCCGCCGCCGCCAAACACGCCGCGGCCGCCCGAGAAGTCGCCAAAGATGATGGGGGGCACAAAGCCGCCGCCCAGGCCGCCGCGCCCACCCCGGCCCCCGCCGCCGCGCGAGCGGAGCAGAAACACGAGTACCAGCACGCCGATGATTATCCAGAAAAGCGGCCCCGAGCCCGAGCTATCGCGGCTGCGGCGGCCCCGGCGCTGGGCGTCGGCTGGGTCAGCCTTGTACTCGCCTTTAGCCAGGGCGATGAGTTGGTCGGTGCCCCGGTCGAGGCCCGCGTAATACTGGTTTTGCTTGAAAGCCGGCGCGAAGGTGTTGTCGCCAATGCGTTTGGCCAGGGCGTCGGGAATGGCGCCTTCGAGGCCGTAGCCGGTATGGATGCGCACCTGGTGTTCCTTCACGGCCACCAGTATCAGCACGCCGTTGTCCTTGCCCTTGCGGCCGATGCCCCATGCCTGGTACAGCTTTTGGGCGTAGTCAAACAAGTCGTTATCGCCGATGGTGGGCACCGTCACCACGGCTATCTGCGAGGAGGTGCTGTCGTCATAAGCCACCAGCTTTTGCTCCAGCGCGTCGGCCTCCTGCGGCTGCAGCACGTGGGCCAGGTCGTTGACGAGGCGCAGCGGGTTGGGGCGCGGGGGCAGGTCCTGGGCGCGGGCCGCCAGTGCCACTACCAGCACCAGTAGCAAGGCCCAAAAAGGCGCTAGCCAGGCGTTTTTGGCACGGCCGGATACGGCCGGCAAAGAAATAAAAGCAACGTTCATCGGCGGGGCTTGGGAGGCGTATCGTCCCCGTAAGAAATAGAATCGTCCAGCTCGTTGGTGTCGGTGGCCGCGTCGTAGGGGAAAAGCTGACGCAGCTGCTCGCCCACCAGCCGAATGCCGCGCTCCAAGCCCGGCACGTACTGCTCTTGCCGAAAGTGCGCAATCACGGCCTCTTTCACCAGCTCCCAAAATTCGTCGGGCACTACTGAGTTGATGCCCGCATCGCCAATTACGGCGAATTGCCGGCTCTGCCAGGCCAGGTAAAACAGCACGCCGTTGCGCAGCTTGGTCTGGTGCATTTTCAGCTCCGCGAATACCTGCGCGGCCCGGTCGAGCGGCTCGGGCGTGGGGCACTTATCCTCGATGTGCAGCCGGATTTCGCCCGAGGTGCGTAGCTCGGCCTGCTTGATAGCGGCCACCAACGCCTCTTCCTGAGCCGGGGTAATGGGGGAGGGCATGATAGTAATTATGAATTATGAATTAGAAATTACGAATTATAAAAAGCTGATGAGCAATTCATAACTCATAATCTCTAATTCATAATTAACCTAGAATTGAACAGTAGGCGCCTTTTCCGAGCCTTCGGCGGCTTTGAAATAGGGCGCTTCCTTGAAGCCAAAAACCCCGGCAAACAGGTTATTCGGGAACGACTTGATGAAGCCGTTGTAGTCGTTGGTCACGGTGTTGAACTTGTTGCGCTCCACGTTAATGCGGTTTTCGGTGCCCTCAATCTGGGCTTGCAGCTCTTGGAAGTTGGCGTTGGTTTTCAGCTCGGGGTAGTTTTCCGACACGGCCAGCAGGCGGCCCAGGCCGGCCGAAAGCTGGCTTTGGGCGGCCTGAAACTTCTCGATGTTCTCGGGCGTCAGGTCGTTGGCATTGAGCTGCACGCTGGTAGCCTTGGCGCGGGCCTCAATCACGCCAGTGAGGGTGGCCTGCTCTTGCTTGGCGGCGCCCTTCACGGTGTTCACGAGGTTAGGAATGAGGTCGGAGCGGCGCTGGTAGGCGCCCTGCAAGTTGCCGATTTGGGCTTTTACGGCCTGGTCGCGCTGCACCATGCCATTGTAGCCGCACGACGATTGCGAGAGCAGCACGACTAGGGCGGCGAAGTAAAGAAGAAGGCGTTTCATAAGGGGTTGGTGTTTTCTGAGGGCTGGCCGTTAGTTTTGGGGTCCAGCGGTGAGAAATAGGAAGTGGATTGCTAAAACCACTGCCGCTAGTTGGCGGTTAGTGGCCCGGCCGGGCAAAATACGCACGCGCCCCGTCACGGTTGTACCGCCCTCCTGCTACTGTGCGCGCACTACGCTGCTGACCTTACCTTTAGTCGTATGAAAGCCATTATTCCCGTTGCCGGCATCGGCTCGCGCCTGCGCCCCCACACCCACACGCAGCCCAAAAGCCTGGTGCCGGTGGCCGGCAATACCATTCTGGGCCACATCATCGACCGGCTGAAGGCGGCGGGCCTCACCGAGTACGTATTTATTATCGGCTACCTGGGCGAAAAAGTGGAACAGTACGTGCGCGAGCACTATCCCGAACTCAACTCCACCTTCGTGGTGCAGGCCCCGCGCGAGGGCCTGGGCCACGCCCTGTACATGGCCCGCGATACCTTCCGCCACGACCCCGACGGCGTGCTCATCCTGCTCGGCGACACCATCGTGGACGTGGACCTGCCCGCCCTACTGGCTCAGACGGGCACCATTTTGGCTGTGAAGGAAGTGAAAACGCCCAGCCTGTTCGGCATCGTCGAAACCGACGCCGAGGGCCGCGTAAACCGGGTGGTGGAGAAGCCGCGCATCCCGAAGTCTAACTACGCGCTGGTGGGCCTCTACAAAATTGCCAATGCCCAAAAGCTGGCTGAATCGCTCGAATGGCTTATCAACACCGACCAGCGCACCCACGAAGAGTTTCAGCTTACCGACGCCCTCATGCACCTTATCGAGGAGGGCGAGGTGATGCACCCCGCCGCCGTCGACAACTGGTTTGACTGCGGCCGCAAGGAAACGCTGCTCGAAGCCAACGCCCGCCTGCTCGACCAGCCCGAGTTTTACCAAGCCCACGACTACCCTGACTTTACCGACACGGTCGTCATTCCACCCGTGAGCATCGGCGCGGGCTGCCGCATCACGCACTCCATCATCGGCCCCAACGTGGCCATTGGCGAGGGTACCATCATTCGCAGCACCATCGTAAGCGACAGCATCATCGGCTCGTACTCCGAGCTTAGCTCGGCCGTGATGCACGACTGCATCGTGGGCTCCGACGCCTCATTTCGGGGCCTCAACCACAGCCTCAACCTCGGCGACAACACCGAAATCGACTACAGCCAGGCCCGGCCTTAGTTTGGAGGTGCGCGGACTTTGTAGTCCGCCTTCGTTGGCGAGCACCCGGCCGCATCCAGCGAACACGAATTACAAAGCTCGCGCCACTACTTTTTAGCGGCGGATACTGAATTTGCCGTTCGTAATCGTTTTGGTAGTGGCCGTAGCGCCAGTGCCCGAAACGCCCGTGAACTCGAACGACCCGATAACATCCTCTAGGCCGAGGGTCGAAACCGTGACCGAGCCCGAGCCGGTGCGCGTGATGTTATTGGCAGTATAAGTGGTGCTTACGCCATTAACAAACGTCTGGTACGACGCCGTGTACGACTTGCCGGGCACGGCCACGCCGAGGTCGTAGGTGCCAGTAGCGGCCGGCACCGTGATGGTAATCGTGGATACGTCGGTGCCGGTTTTCACCACGTTCGTGAGCACCAGCAGCCCGTTGCTAACTGTTTGGCCGGCCACGGCTTCCACGTTCTTGCCGTCTACCGTCCAGCTCATACCGTAGAGGATGGGCGCGGCCGGGTCGGTCCCGTTCTTTTTCTTATCGCAGGCGCTCAAGACAATGAGCGAAGCCAACGCCGCCAGGCGCGCCGAAGAAGTAAAGGTGAGCTGCATAAAGCTTGCGTGAAAGGCAGAAAAAAAGGTGATATACCGTTATCACCCGGCCCGGCAAAGCTACTTTCCCAACCCGCACTCTTACAACGCGATAAAGTCCAAAACAGGATAATTTTGTTGAATTATACCACAATATTGTCAATCAGCCGCACGCCGGCCAGGTGCGCCGCCACGCACAGCACCACCGCCCGGCCCGGCTCGTAGCCGGCCACGGGCTGCAAGGTTTGCGCATCGGCCACCTCAACGTATTCGGGGGTGAATTGCGGCTCGTGGGCCAGCGCGGCCAGGGCCGCAGCCTGCACCTCGGCCGGCGCTACGCCCTGCCGCACCTGCGTGGCGGCCTGCGCCAGCACCTGGTAGATAAGCGGTGCCGCGGCCCGCGCCGCCGGCGTGAGGCGCGCGTTGCGCGACGACATGGCCAGGCCGTCAGTTTCGCGCACCGTGGGGTACACCACCAGTTCCAGGTCAAACGAGAGGTCGGCAATGAGCTGCCGCACCACGGCAACCTGCTGAAAATCCTTCTGCCCAAAATACGCCCGGTGGGGCCGCGCCAGGTGAAAAAGCTTGCTCACCACGGTTGCTACACCATTGAAATGGCCGGGGCGGTGCGCGCCCTCCATCACCTGCTCCAGCGGGCCAAAGTCAAAACGCAGCACCGTGGGCTGCGGATACACCTCGGCCACGGTGGGCAAAAACAGGGCCGTGCAGCCGGCCGGGGCCAGCGCGGCGGCATCCTGCTCGGGCTGGCGCGGGTAGAGGCGCAGGTCGTCGGGGTTGTTGAACTGCGTAGGGTTAACAAACACGGACACAATGACTTCGTCGCAATCCTGCGCCGCCGCGCGCACCAGTTGCAGGTGGCCTTCGTGCAGGGCGCCCATGGTGGGCACCAGGGCCAGGCGGCGGCCCGCCCCGCGGGCGGCCTCAACGTGGGCGCGCAGCTCGGCCGCCGTAGTAAAAACTTGCATTCTGCCTTTTATCCTAAAAAAAATGGTCTGAGTGATTTCTGTTGATTTTTCGCTAAAAATTGCGTAATTTTGTGTAGCCAAGCTATGGCCTTTTTCTAAATACTTTTCCTATCTATCATGTCGAAGTTGCGCATTCTGTACGCGGCCACCGAAATTGACCCCTTCCTGCAAACCACGAAAGTGGCTGAGCTACTGCGCCGCTTACCAGCCGCGATGCAGGAGGCGGGGGCCGAAATCCGGATTTTCGTGCCTCGCTTCGGCATTATCAATGAACGCAAAAACCGGCTGCACGAAGTAGTGCGCCTTTCGGGCATCAACATTGCCGTGGGCGACGACGAAAAGCCGCTGGTAATTAAGGTCGCCTCCATTCCGACCGCGAAGCTACAGGTTTATTTTATTGACAACGAAGATTACTTCCACCGCAAGTCGGCGTTGGTCGATAAAAACGATAAATTTCACGCCGATAACGACGAGCGCGCCATCTTCTTTTGCAAAGGCGTGCTCGAAACGGTGAAAAAGCTGGGCTGGTCGCCCGACATCGTGCATTGCAACGACTGGATGACCTCGCTCATCCCGCTCTACCTGAAAACCACGTACAAAAAAGACCCGGTTTTTAAGGATGCCAAGTCGGTATTTACGGTCTACAGCAACGAATTTGCCGACAAGTTTGAAGGCAACCTAGTGGAAAAAGCCAAAATGCTCGACATCGACGACGAGATGCTGAAGGAGCTGAAATCGAACGATTTTTCGGGCTTCGTGAAGCTGGGTATGCAGTACGCCGACACGGTGGTGCGCTCGGACGAGGACTTTTCGGACAACCTCAATGGGCTGTTTCAGGAGTACGCCTCGCGCAAGCGCCTGAGCCAGGTAGCGGCCGACGAAAACCTACTCTCGTCGTACCAGGCGCTCTATGATGAGCTAGCCCACTAGGCTGTTCAGGGTATAATATTCCCGGTTGTCGTAACTTTGCCGTTCCGAACCGGCCATTGGCCTCGCTTTGGGCGGGCCAATGGCCGGTTTTTTTTGTTGGAATGACTTAATTTTTAACAAGTTCGGTTAGGGGCCCGTGGAGCTGCCGCCTAACCTTTTTGGCAGTCAAAAGCGTACTTATCAGCATTTACTTCAACATCCTTTTATCCTATTAGCCATGTGCGGCATCGTTGCGTACCTGGGCCATCGTGAGGCCTGCCCTATTATTCTCAAAGGATTGCACCGCCTCGAATACCGGGGCTACGACTCGGCCGGCGTGGCCCTGCTCAACGGCACTTTGAGTGTTTATAAAAAGAAAGGGAAAGTAGCTGATTTAGAAGCCTTCCTGCAAGACAAGCACACCCACGCCACCGTGGGCATGGGCCACACCCGCTGGGCTACCCACGGCGAGCCCAACGATGTGAACGCCCACCCGCACTTCTCGACCTCGGAGCGCATCGCCATCATCCTCAACGGCATTATTGAGAACTACGCGGCCCTGAAAACTCACCTCGAGCAGCAGGGCCACGTGTTTCACTCCGACACCGACACGGAAGTTTTCGTGAACCTCATCGAGGAAATTCAAACCCAAAACGACTGCTCGCTCGAAGAAGCCGTGCGCCTGGCGCTGCACGAGGTTATCGGGGCCTACGCCATCGTGGTACTGAGCAAGGACGCGCCCGAGCAGCTCATCGCGGCCCGTAAGGGCTCGCCGCTGGTTATCGGCATCGGCGAAGGCGAGTTTTTCGTGGCTTCCGATGCCACGCCCATCATCGAGTACACCAACGAGGTGGTGTATGTGAATGACTACGAGCTGGCCGTGATTAAGGACGGGCAGCTGGCCATCCGCTCGCGCGAAGACGTGGTGCAGACGCCTTACATCCAGCGCCTGGAGCTGGAGCTGGATAGCATCGAAAAAGGTGGCTACGAGCACTTTATGCTCAAGGAGATTTTTGAGCAGCCGAAGTCCATCCTAGACTCGATGCGCGGCCGGCTGGAGCTGGGCGGCAGCCACCTCAATATGGCGGGTTTTCGGGCCTACGAGCAGAAGTTCGTGAATGCTCAGCGCATTATCATCGTGGCCTGCGGCACCTCGTGGCACGCCGGCCTGGTGGCCGAGTACCTCATCGAGGACCTGGCGCGCATCCCGGTAGAGGTAGAGTACGCCTCCGAATTTCGCTACCGCAACCCCGTTATCTCGGAGCGCGACATCGTAATCGCCATCTCGCAGAGCGGCGAAACGGCCGACACGCTGGCTGCCCTGGAACTGGCTAAGAGTAAGGGTGCCACCATCTTCGGCATCTGCAACGTAGTGGGTAGCAGCATTGCGCGCGCCACCGACGCGGGTGCCTACACCCACGCTGGCCCCGAAATCGGGGTGGCCTCCACCAAAGCCTTTACGGCCCAGGTTACGGTACTGACGCTGCTGGCTATGTGCATCGGGCAGCGCAAGGGCACGCTCTCCGAGACCCGCTTGCGCGAGCTCATGGCCGAGCTGCACAACATTCCGAGCAAGGTAGAGCGGGCGCTGAAGCTCGACGCCGAGATTCAGGTTATCGCCGAAACGTTTAAGGACGTGTCTAACTTCTTGTACCTGGGCCGGGGCTATAACTTCCCGGTGGCGCTGGAAGGCGCGCTCAAGCTCAAGGAAATCAGCTACATTCATGCCGAAGGCTATCCGGCCGCCGAGATGAAGCACGGTCCCATTGCCCTCATCGACGAGAACATGCCGGTGGTGGTCATCGCCACCCGCGACAGCTCGTATGAGAAGGTAGTGAGCAACATTCAGGAGGTGAAAGCCCGCAAGGGCCGCATCATCGCGGTGGTGACGGAGGGCGACACGACCATTCCGGCCATGGCCGAGTTCGTGATTGCCGTGCCCGCCACCTCCGAAGTACTGACGCCGCTGGTATCGGTTATTCCGCTGCAACTGCTGAGCTACCACATTGCCGTGCTGCGCGGCTGCAACGTGGACCAGCCCCGCAACCTCGCCAAGTCGGTGACGGTAGAGTAGCCAATTAGAAGTTGAAAACCAGCCATTAAGCTGAAACCCCGCCGATGCGAGTCGGCGGGGTTTTTAATGTCTTTTCGGGATGATGCGTGCCTGGCTAAAGCAGGGTTTTTACCGGTATTTCTTCCTAGTGGCCGCGGGCCTGGGCCTGCTGCCCTTTGTGGCGTTGGCCTTCTACAGCCACCCAGCACTCGATGATTTTAGTATCGGGGATGAGCTACGGACAAAAAGCGCCTGGAAGTACGCTGCCGACGTGTACGTGCATTCGTCGGGGCGCTATGCTTCGTCGCTGAGCAGCGCGGCTATCCAGTATTTTGGCCGGCACCCGGCGGCGTATCAGTGGCTGGTGTTGGCTGGGCTGCTGGGGTTAGTGGGCAGCCTGTTCCTGGCGGCGGCGACGGCCGTGCCCGTTGGCCACGCCCGCCTGGCAGGTAGCATCGGCGGTGTGCTGGTAGGGGCGGCGCTGCTGAATTTTCCGAAGCCCGCCGATAGTATCTACTGGCTGACGGGCGAGGTAGCTTACCTCTACCCGGTGGTGCTGATGGCGCTGCTGGTGGCGCTGCTGGCCTGGCTGGCCGCGCATCCGCACGCCAAAGGGCGAATAGTAGCCTGGCTGGCGGCGGCCGTGCTAGCCGTATATATCCCTGGTTATAGCGAGATTACGGCCTTGCTGCTGCCGCTGGTGGTAGTGGGTATTGCGGTGGCCGGGCGGCCCCGGCGGTGGGGCAGCGGCTGGGTGGCCGTGGGCGCGGCCGCCGTTTTGGGCAGCCTGCTCACGCTGGGCACCCCGGCGCACCACGGGCGCTGGCAGGCCCTGGGCCAGCCGGCCGACGTGCTGCTGACGGCCGGGCGGGCGGGGTTTCACGCGGCGTACAGCGTCGTCAACTGGCTGGGCAATGGCTTGCTGCCGCTGTGGCTGCTGCTGGCCCTGCCGCTGTCGGTGGCCTACTCGCGGGCGGCGGGCGGGCGCGGGCTGGTGCAGCGCCTCACGCGCCCGGTATGGCTGTGGCCGCTGCTCACGGTGGCGGGGCTGTGGCTCAGCTTCTTTTTTTATCACTTCACGATGCACGATGGGCTGGTGCCGCGCGTCAAAAACCTGCTGTACCTCTACTTCGTGGCGGGCTTGGTGCTGAGCACCCACGCCGCCTACCGCCGCCTGCGGCCCCGCTACCGGGCGGTGCTGCTGGCCGCGCCCGTGCGCGTCGGGCTGGGTTTTTGGCTGCTGCTGGCGTTCCTCTCCGACCACAACCCCAGCCTGCTGGCTGCCAGCTACGGCCAGGGCCAAAATGCCGTGCTCCAGGCCTACCGCGACTGGCTGAGCGGCGACGCCGCCCGATACGACCAGCAGCAGCGCGCCCGCCTGGCGCTGCTGCGCGCCCACGCGCCCCGGCCCGTGCCGCTGCGCCTGGCCCCGCTGCGCCCGGTGCCGCTTTCCCTGTTTCACGCCGATATTGCGCCCGACCCGGCCGGATGGTCCAACCGGGCGTATGCGCGATTTTACCACTACCCGGCGGCGGTGTACGTGGCCGAGCCGAACCGCTGAACGGCCCTGACAACCGACCTTTTCTCTTACTTCAACTGCCCCAAAAACCCTCCTTATGCCCCACCAAATCATCCTTACCGACCAGGCGCCCGCGCCCATCGGCCCCTACTCGCAGGCCGTGAAGGCTGGCAATACCGTGTACGTTTCGGGCCAGATTCCGCTGGATGCGGCCGGGCAGCTCGTGGGCGAAGGCGACGTGGCCGCCCAGACGCACCAGGTGCTGCGCAACCTGAGCGCCGTGCTGGCGGCGGCGGGGCTGGCGCTTACCGACGTGGTGAAGTGCTCCATCTTCGTGAAGGACCTGGGCAACTTCGCCACTATCAACCAGATATATGGTACTTACTTTGGCGAGACGGCAGCCCCGGCCCGTGAGACGGTAGAGGTGAGCCGCCTGCCGCGCGACGTGGAGGTGGAAATCTCGTGCATCGCGGTGCAGGTGTAGGGTAAGCTTTAGCTTGCCTTTTCCGCATTCGCCCACCGGCGCCAGGGCCGCGTAGAAAAGGCAAGCTAAAGCTTAGCCTACACTCGCCGTACCTTTGCGGCATTATGAGTGAAAGACCTGTTCGGGTGCGTTTTGCGCCCTCGCCCACTGGCCCGCTGCACATTGGCGGCGTGCGGACGGCCCTCTACAACTACCTGCTGGCCCGCAAGCTGGGCGGCACCATGATTCTGCGCATCGAGGACACCGACCAAAACCGGTTTGTGCCCGGCGCCGAAGACTACATTCGCCAGAGCCTGGAGTGGGTGGGCATCGAGCTTGATGAAAGCCCCTGGAAAGGCGGCCCCCACGCCCCCTACCGCCAGAGCGAGCGCAAGCCCATGTACCGCGCCTACGCCGACCAGCTCATCCGCGACGGCTACGCCTACTACGCCTTCGATACGCCCGAGGAGCTCGACGCCATGCGCGAGCGCCTCACGGCCGCTAAGGTGCCCAACCCGCAGTACAACAGCATCACGCGCACCCAGATGCGCAATTCGCTGACCCTGCCCGAAAACGAAACCCAGGCCCTGCTCGACGCCGGTGCGCCCTACGTTATTCGCCTTAAGGTGCCGCGCAAAGAGGAAATCCGCTTCCAGGACCTCATTCGGGGTTGGGTGGTGGTGCACTCGTCGGCCGTGGATGACAAGGTGCTGATGAAGTCGGACGGCATGCCGACCTACCACCTGGCCAACATCGTGGACGACCACCTGATGGATATCTCCCACGTCATTCGGGGCGAAGAGTGGCTGCCGAGCGCGCCACTGCACGTGCTGCTGTACCGCTATTTGGGCTGGGAAAAGACCATGCCGCAGTTTGCCCACTTGCCGCTGCTGCTCAAGCCCGATGGCACGGGCAAGCTGAGTAAGCGCGACGGCGACCGCCTCGGCTTCCCAGTGTTCGCGCTGGAGTGGCGCGGCACCGACGCTGAAACTGGCGAGCCTACCGTCAGCAAAGGCTACCGCGAAGAAGGGTATTTGCCCGAGGCGCTAGTCAACTTTCTAGCCTTTTTGGGCTGGAACCCCGGCACCAGCCAGGAGA